>CATLZI010000016.1 GCA_950063125.1 uncultured Porticoccus sp.
ATTACGCGCTCAGTTCCTTACGGCCTTGTGCGCGGCGAGCGTTGATAATTTTGCGGCCCGCTTTTGTTGCCATGCGTGCACGAAATCCGTGGGTACGCTTGCGCTTTAATACACTGGGCTGGAATGTTCTTTTCATGGCGTACTTCCTTAAGCTGGCCTGTTACCTTCAAAGGGCGGGGGATTTTAAAGAATATCCGGTGCCAGATCAATCAAAGATATTTACCCGCAAGCAAATAACCCGGAAGTAAACTTACCCACAGGCTGACCAGTGGTTCAAACCCGGTTATCCACATCTGTGTTAAAACTGTGGGTAACTCACGGGAAAATTAGGTGGATTACCTATGAACGGAATTGTGGGTAACTCATTATAAATAACGCTTGTGCACAACTGGCATCTTCACCCACAGGTTACACAAAGAAAAGGAGCCATCTAAAAGCAACTTACCAAGTGTTTTACATCACTATTAACCAATTGATATTAAAACAATATTTTAATTTAGCCACAGAAAAGTCGTTGTATATATATAACAACTATTTACTAATACCTATATAAAGAGAATATATTTAATCTATTTTAATGATTAACTGATGTCAGGCAGAATCTGGCAAACAAAACAGGAAAGTTGTGAGCAGTGGGAGCGAAACGAAACGGTTAAATTATAAACAATTTACTTTATACTCCCCGCCCTTGCTCAAAAAACCAGAGAATAGTCTTTTGCCCATGTATTACCCGGAAAAGTTCGATGTCATTGTTATTGGTGGTGGCCATGCCGGTACTGAAGCCTGCCTGGCTGCGGCTCGAATAGGCTGCAAGACCCTCTTGCTCACACACAATATTGAAACATTAGGGCAGATGTCCTGTAACCCGGCGATCGGGGGAATCGGCAAAAGTCATCTGGTGAAAGAAGTGGATGCCCTGGGTGGTGTCATGGCCCGTGCAACGGATCTCAGCGGTATTCAGTTCAGAACTCTCAATGCCCGAAAAGGCCCGGCTGTCAGAGCAACCAGAGCCCAGGCAGATCGTATTTTATACAAGGCAGCCGTTCGCCAAGTTCTGGAAAACCAACCCAATTTGTGGATTTTCCAGCAGGCAGCTGATGACCTGATTATGGATGGCACTCGGGCGAGTGGCGTGATTACACAGATGGGATTGTGTTTTGAGGCTAAAACCATTGTTTTGACAGCGGGCACCTTCCTCGCCGGAAAGATTCATATCGGGATGGAAAACTATGCCGGTGGGCGGGCCGGGGATCCACCTGCAATGGGGTTGGCGGCAAAGCTCCGGGAATTACCCCTGCGGGTCGACCGGTTAAAGACCGGTACGCCGCCAAGAATCGATGCGCGAAGCGTCAATCTTGAGGGACTGCAGGTCCAGTGGGGTGACAAGCCGGAACCTGTCATGTCATTTCTCGGGGATAGCTCGCAGCACCCGCAGCAAACCTGTTGTTATATTACCTACACCAACGAGCGCACCCATGAAATCATTCGTGGTGGAATGGATCGCTCACCGATGTATACCGGTGTAATTGAGGGTGTTGGCCCCCGGTACTGCCCTTCCATCGAAGACAAGGTAGTCCGTTTTGCCGACAAGCAAAGTCATCAGATATTCATCGAACCAGAGGGTCTGACAACCCATGAGCTCTATCCCAATGGTATTTCAACCAGTCTGCCTTTTGATGTGCAGATGGAGCTGGTTCGCTCGATAGCCGGTTTTGAAAATGCGCATATAACCCGGCCGGGTTACGCCATTGAGTACGATTACTTCAATCCGCAGGATTTGCAGTACTCATTGGAGAGCAAGCATATTGACGGGTTGTTCTTTGCCGGACAGATTAACGGCACGACGGGTTATGAAGAAGCTGCCGCTCAGGGCCTACTGGCTGGTTTGAATGCCGGACTGCAGAGTCGTGAAATGGCGCCATGGTGTCCCCGGCGCGATGAAGCCTACATTGGCGTGCTGGTCGATGACCTTATCACCATGGGGACGCACGAACCCTACCGGATGTTTACCAGTCGCGCTGAATACAGACTGTTGTTGCGGCAGGACAATGCAGACCTGCGGCTCACCGAAAAAGGGCGGGAGCTGGGGTTGGTTGACGATGAACGCTGGCAGCACTTCTGTGAAAAAAGTGAAGCGGTAGCACGGGAGCAGCAGCGATTGAAGAGTTGCTGGATCCAGCCTGGCAGTCCTCAGGCAGCAATGATTGCCGAAAAAACCGGCTCGGTGCCAATGCATGAATACAGTCTTTTCGAACTGCTGAAACGACCGGAACTGCATTACGACGATATTCAATCACTGCAGGAAGCGCCGTTGCAGGTTGCCGGGGAGGTGGCGGAACAGGTCGAGATAGATGCCAAGTACGCCGGTTATATCACACGTCAGCAGGAAGAAATTGCTCGTATGCAGCGCCAGGAAAACACCCCGATCCCCACCGATTTTGACTTCAGTGCAGTCAAGGGGTTGTCCAATGAGGTGAAACAGAAGCTCATGGAGGCACGCCCGGATACCCTGTCGAGGGCCTCTCGCATACCGGGTGTTACACCAGCGGCAATATCTCTGCTGCTGATCTATCTCAAGCGAAAATCCATGGTTGAAAAGAAGATCGCCTCCTAGATGCCGGATCGGGAACAGATACTTCGGGATGGGCTGGAAACTCTGGGTTTACCCCTGGAGGATAGGCAAATCCATGCACTTTTTGCGTACCTGGCGTTATTGCAACAGTGGAATCACGCCTACAATTTGACCGCTATTCGCGATCCTGAAATGATGGTTACCCATCATTTGCTGGATAGCCTCAGTATAGCTAGGCAAGTAAAGGGAGTACGTATTATTGATGTGGGGACCGGCCCTGGGTTGCCCGGTATACCGCTCGCAATATGCTTCCCGGAACGCCAGTTCACCCTGCTCGATAGCAATGGAAAGAAAACCCGCTTTCTCTTTCAGGTAAAAACCACACTCGGTTTGGATAATGTGCAGCAACTGCAGTCTCGTGCTGAAGCCTATCGCCCGGAACAGCCCTTCGACGCTGTCGTCAGCCGCGCGTTTACCAGCCTGGCAGGCATGACCGAGAGCTGCGCCCATCTGCTGTCGAAGCATGGGCGTTTCTATGCCATGAAGGGGCAATATCCCGAGCAGGAGTTGAGCGAGCTGCCAAAACACTATAATGTCGTCGGCTCACACCGGCTTGTTGTTCCCGGTATTGAAGGTCATCGGCACCTGATAGAAATTGCGCCCGCCTGAGGACATTGCTTTGAGTCAAACATTTGCCATTGCCAACCAGAAGGGTGGCGTGGGGAAAACCACCACCAGTGTAAATCTGGCGGCTTCACTGGCCAGCTACAACAAACGTATCCTGCTGGTGGATATGGATCCTCAGGGTAATGCCACCATGGGTTGCGGCATCGAAAAAAGCCAGCTGAAAATAACGATTCTTGATGTGCTCACTGGCTACATCAAAACAGAAGATGCATTGCAGCGTTGTGAGACGGGCAATTTTGATCTGTTACCAGCCAATGGTGACCTCACTGCAGCCGAAGTGGAACTGCTTCGAGTGACCAATAAAGAGAGCCGGTTGCGGCATGCTCTGGCCAGAGTGAAAAGCAGTTACGATTACATCGTCATCGATTGTCCCCCCTCGCTCAGTATGCTGACAGTAAATTCGCTGGTGGCCTGTGATGGCGTCATCATACCCATGCAGTGCGAATACTACGCTCTGGAAGGATTATCGGCGTTGATGACGACGATCGGGAGGATAGGCAAATTCCTTAATCCAAAACTGCAGGTTGAGGGTATCCTGCGGACCATGTACGACCCCAGAAATAGTTTGACCAATGAGGTTACCGCGCAGTTGCGAAGGCACTTTGGCGACAAAATCTACCGTATCGCCATCCCGCGCAATGTCCGACTGGCTGAAGCACCCAGCTACGGCCAGCCGGCTCTCAGTTATGACAAACATTCCAAAGGTGCACTTGCTTACCTAGGACTGGCAGGGGAAATCATTCGCAGAGGCAAATCGGCGAGAGTACAGATTGACAGAGCAGGTTAACGTTATGGTCAGAAGAAAAGGTTTGGGGCGGGGCCTGGATGCACTGTTAGGTGTTGAGGGTGACGAGGAGAGTTCAACTTCTCAACACGTGCCGGAAGGCGATCACCTGAGAGAATTACCGCTGGAGTTTATGACCCGTGGCAAATATCAGCCACGTCTAGATGTGCACCCTGAAGAACTGGAGGAGCTTGCCAATTCCATTCGTGCGCAGGGGGTTATGCAACCCATTGTAGTGCGAGCCATTGGTGCCGACAGCTATGAGATCATTGCCGGAGAGCGCCGCTGGAGAGCGGCCCAACAGGTTGGCCTGGATACCATACCCGCGCTGATCAGGAATGTATCAGACGAAGCTGCCATTGCGATGGCGTTGATTGAAAATATTCAACGTGAAGATCTCAATGCAATGGAGGAGGCCCAGGCACTCACTCGTTTACAACATGAATTTGGTCTGACCCAGCAACAGGTGTCCGATGCAGTGGGTAAACCCCGCAGTACAGTAGCGAACATCATGCGCCTGATGAGCCTCGAGGAAGATGTACAAAAACTGCTTGAGCACGGTGACCTTGAGGCCGGCCATGCCAAGGCCCTGCTTGGATTGTCAGGTCTCATGCAGGCTGAGGTGGCCAGAACGGCCGTGGTAAAAGGCTTGACTGTCCGGCAAACGGAAGCATTGGTGAGAAAAATGCTCCAACCGCCAGCCGAGAAAGAGAAACAAAAAGAAAATAGTGATATCAGGGTGTTGCAGGACAAGCTATCAGAGCAAATCGGTGTCCCCGTACTGATTGAGCATTCAGCCAGAGGCAAGGGAAAACTGACCCTTAAATACAACAGTCTGGATGAGCTGGAAGGCATTCTTGAACACATAAAATAAAGCCAAGCCATAAGCGGCATCAATGGTGGCTATTTATTCCACAGCCCTCCAAAACTTACTTCAATGGCAAAGTTTAGTTGAATCTGCAACTTGTACTACCTATAATTGCCGCCCGTTTGGGTTGGCAAAATTGTCAGCTCGAACAGAAAGCACGGATGGGGGGAGGTAGTGAAGAAAGCTACCATTAAATCTCCACCGGTAGCTCGAATAGCGCTGGTTCAACTGTTGGTTTTGTTGGTTGTAGTGTTGGCGTTGCTACCGGTCGATAGAGTACTGTGCTGGTCCTTACTGATTGGTGGGGTAATTCAGATAGGCCCGCAAGCCTATTTTACCCGACAGACCTTTCGCTATATGGGAGCCAGGCAGACCCCGAAAATAATACGTGCCATATACAGGGGAGAGACGGGCAAGTTATTGCTCACGGTTGTGTTGTTTGGTTTGACATTTAGTTATGTGTCGCCAGTCAGTCTACCCGGCGTTTTTCTCGGTTATGGTGCCATGATGATTGTGCAGTGGTTTTGCGCGGCACGGATATTAAGTCAATCGAGCAATTAGACCTCGCTGGTTTGAGAGATAAAAATGGCAGGCGATACACAACAAACGGGAACAGAATACATCCAGCACCACCTGACCAATCTTACCTATGGTCAGCACCCGGAAAATGGCTGGAGTTTTGCTCACAATGCCCAGGAAGCCGCTGAAATGGGCTTCCTGGCAGTTAATGTTGACAGCTTGGGCTGGTCATTTGGCTTGGGTGTTATCTTCCTTCTTTTATTCCGCTGGGCCGCAAAACGTGCTACCACCGGTGTTCCATCCGGATGGCAGAATTTTGTCGAGATGATGGTGGAATTTGTCGATGGCGTAGTAAAAGACAGCTTCCACGGCAGAAACCCCTGGATAGCCCCGATGGCCCTGACCATATTTGTCTGGGTTTTTCTGATGAACCTGATGGATTTGGTACCGGTGGATGTCATTCCCTGGCTAATGCTTCAGGCGGGTGTGCATTTCCAGAAAATCGTCCCCTCCACCGACCCGAATATTACGCTTGGCATGGCACTCGCCGTTTTCGGCATGATCATCTATTACAGTATCAAGATAAAAGGTGTTGGTGGATTTCTGGGTGAGCTGACCCTGCAACCCTTCTCTGCCAAGAACCCTGTGGTTCAGGCTGTTTTTATTCCAATCAATCTGGCCCTTGAACTGGTGGGCCTGTTGGCCAAACCCTTCTCACTGGGCTTGCGGTTGTTCGGCAATATGTATGCCGGTGAAATGATCTTTATCCTTATTGCGATGATGTACAGCGCAGGTTGGGTATTGGGCACCTTTGGTGGCGCCTTGCAGTTGGGATGGGCAATATTCCATATTCTGATCATTACCCTGCAAGCATTTATATTTATGGTTTTGACCGTTGTGTACCTGAGCATGGCGCACGAAGATCACTGATTTACTTTTAACTTTACTACTACAGTCATTAGGAGATAAAAATGGAACTCATCTTGGTTGCAGCCGCAATTATGGTTGGTTTTGGTGCCCTGGGTGCCGCAGTTGGTATGGGCTTGCTGGGGGGAAAACTCCTGGAAGGTACTGCTCGTCAACCGGAGCTGGGTCCGATGCTGCAAGGTAAAATGTTCCTTCTGGCAGGCCTGATTGATGCGATCCCGATGATCGGTGTGGGTATCGGTATGTACCTGATCTTTGCGGTTTATGCCGGTTAAGCAACAACAACCCGATTCTTTTTTTAACCCTAGGAACGAGGTGTTGGCGTGAATATTAACCTGACCCTATTCGGGCAGCTGGTTTCTTTTCTGTTCTTTGTGTGGTTCTGCAAGAAATTTGTATGGACAGCCATTATCAATGCAATGGAAGAACGGCAGAAGAAAATAGCCGATGGCTTGGATGCAGCAGATCGAGCATCGCGCGATCTGGAGCTGGCTCAAGAAAGAGCCACCGAACGGCTCAAGGAAGCCAAGCATGAAGCGGCATCCATACTTGAGCAAGCAAATAAGCGTGCTAACCAGATAGTCGGTGAAGCCAAGGAGCAGGCCCGGGCCGAAGGTGATCGTCTCAAAGCAGCAGCTCAGGCAGAAATCGAACAGGACGTTAACCGCGCGAAAGAAGAGCTTCGTAAAAAGGTTGCCGTGCTTGCTTTGGCTGGTGCTGAAAAAATCTTGCAGGCAAATATCGATGAAAGTGCAAACAGTGCACTGGTCGATAAGCTTGCAGCAGAGCTGTAACCGAGGTTTAACATGGCTGAATTAAGCACGTTGGCTCGGCCCTACGCAAAAGCAGCTTTTGAACATGCTGCGGCAGCGGGAGATCTGCAAAACTGGTCTGATGGTCTTGCTGTAGCCGCTGCTGTTGCACAGCATAATGTAGTAGACAAACTGTTGAGTTCGCCGACTTACACGGCAGCACAACAGGCAGAAAAAGTAATAACCGTTTGTGGTGATGCCCTATCTGGCAAGATGCTGAATTTTATTCGGGTTTTGGCGGACAATCATCGTCTCAAGCTGTTACCCCAGATATATCAGCAATTCGAGATACTCAAGGCCAATCGCGAAAAAACCGTTGAGGTGAATATCGTGTCAGCCAGAGAAATCAGTGCTGAGCAACAAGAAAAGCTTGCCAGTGCGCTCAGTGCGAAACTGGAACGCACCGTTAATATGCAGGTGTCCATCGACAGCTCACTGATAGGTGGTGCTGTGGTACGAGCTGGTGACACCGTCATAGACGGATCCATACGCGGGCGATTGTCAAAACTCGCCGAAGCATTACATTCATAGGATTGAGGACCAGAGCACATGCAGCAACTGAATCCATCCGAAATCAGTGAGATCATCAAAGAGCGTATCGATAGCCTTGATGTTTCCTCTGAGGCGCAAAACGAAGGCACGATCGTTTCGGTATCTGACGGTATTATTCGCATACACGGCCTGGCCGATGTGATGTACGGTGAGATGATTGAATTCGAGGGTGGCATCTACGGTATGGCTCTCAACTTGGAGAGAGACTCTGTCGGTGCTGTTATTCTGGGGGACTATAAAAGTCTGGCCGAAGGTCAGAAAGCCCGTTGTACAGGTCGCATCCTAGAAGTCCCAGTCGGACCGGAGCTGGAAGGTCGAGTACTTGACGCCCTGGGCAGCCCAATTGATGGCAAGGGCCCTCTCAACGCCAAGATGACGGATGCGCTTGAAAAAGTGGCACCGGGTGTTATTGACCGTCAATCGGTAGATCAACCCGTACAGATCGGCCTCAAGGCAATCGATGCGATGGTTCCGATTGGCCGCGGTCAGCGGGAATTGATTATTGGCGACCGCCAAATCGGCAAAACAGCGATCGCAGTAGATGCCATCATTAACCAGAAAGATTCTGGCATTAAGTGTATTTATGTGGCGATTGGTCAAAAGGCATCATCCGTCGCAGCTGTCGTGCGCAAGCTTGAAGAGCACGGTGCCATGGCCCACACCATTGTAGTTGCGGCAACTGCAGCTGATCCCGCGGCCATGCAATATCTGGCACCTTTCGCCGGTTGTACCATGGGTGAGTACTATCGCGATCGCGGCCAGGACGCCTTGATTATTTACGACGACCTGACCAAACAAGCTTGGGCTTATCGTCAGATTTCGTTGTTGCTGCGTCGTCCGCCGGGCCGGGAAGCCTACCCAGGTGACGTATTCTATTTGCACTCACGTTTGTTGGAGCGTGCTGCACGTGTTAGCGCTGCGTATGTTGAAAAATTCACCGATGGCGAGGTGAAGGGAAAAACCGGTTCACTAACCGCGTTGCCCGTGATTGAAACCCAGGCGGGCGACGTATCAGCCTTCGTTCCGACAAACGTAATTTCTATCACTGACGGGCAGATATTTCTCGAGGCTGATATGTTCAATGCCGGTATCCGCCCTGCCATGAACGCGGGTATCTCGGTATCACGGGTTGGTGGTGCAGCACAAACCAAAGTCATCAAGAAACTGTCGGGCGGTATTCGTACCGCACTTGCCCAGTACCGTGAGCTCGCCGCTTTCTCTCAGTTTGCCTCTGACCTGGATGAAGCTACCAAGTCTCAGCTTGATCACGGTGAGCGTGTTACGGAGCTGATGAAGCAGGACCAATATTCGCCACAAAGCGTAGCAGAAATGGCCGTGGTGATTTATGCCGCTGACCGGGGTTACCTGAAAGAAGTCGAAGTCAACAAGATTGGTGATTTTGAGCATGCGTTACTTTCCTATATGAAAGCGGAACACGGTGATTTGCTTGATCAGATCAATCAGACCGGTGACTGGAACGACGACCTTGATGCCAGTTACAAGGCTGCGCTGGATAAGTTCATCAGCACACAAACCTGGTAATTTCTGATTTGGGCTGACATTGTCGGCCCAAAATGGTGAAAGGCTAAATTATGGCAGTCGGAAAAGAAGTCAAAACCAAAATCAACAGTATCCGTAGCACACAGAAAATTACCAGTGCTATGGAGATGGTTGCTGCGAGTAAAATGCGGCGGGCCCAGGAACGTCGCGAGATAAGCAAGCCCTACGCTGACAGAATTCGTTCCGTCGTTGGTCATCTCGCGAATGCGAATGTTGAGTACAAACATCGCTACATGGAAGAGCGAGAAGTAAAACGGGTCGGCTTTATTATTGTTTCGACCGATCGGGGTCTGTGTGGTGGCCTGAATACCAACCTGTTCAAAGAAGTTATCAAGTCAATGAAGTCCTGGTCAAATGAAGGTGTCGAGATTGATCTCTGCGCTTTGGGTAACAAAGCAGCGGCTTTCTTTGGCAGTTACGGTGGCAATGTTGTTGCTACCGTTAAAGATTTGGGCGACCAGCCCTCTGCCAGTGATCTTATTGGAGGCGTGAAGGTGATGCTGGATGGCTACGACAAGGGAGCCATTGATCGCCTTTATCTGGTATCGAATGATTTTGTTAATACCATGACCCAAAAACCCGTGGTAGAGCAACTGTTACCCCTACTGCCAATTGAAGACGATAAGATGAAGCATCACTGGGATTATATCTATGAGCCCGATGCCAAGGATCTCCTCGACGGACTTCTGATTCGCTATATCGAATCCCAGGTTTATCAGGGTGTGGTAGAGAACAAGGCCTGCGAACAGGCGGCGAGAATGATCGCCATGAAGAGTGCCACCGATAATGCGGGTGATTTGATCAACGAATTGCAGTTGCTTTATAACAAAGCACGCCAGGCGGCAATTACCCAGGAGCTGTCCGAGATCGTTAGTGGTGCAGCAGCCGTTTAATACAAGATTTTACAGCCTTAGTTTAAGAGGAATCAGACATGAGTAGCGGACGTATCGTACAAATTATTGGTGCGGTGATTGACGTGGAGTTCCCGCGTGATCAGGTACCCAACGTATATGACGCACTGTTAGTTGATAAGCAAGGTCTGACCCTGGAAGTCCAGCAGCAGCTTGGTGATGGCGTAGTGCGTACTATTGCCATGGGTTCTTCAGAGGGTTTGAGCCGGGGCCTTAGTGTCGGCAACACCAACGCACCGATCAGTGTACCAGTAGGTATTGCAACACTCGGACGCATCATGAATGTATTAGGTGATCCGATTGATGATTGTGGCCCCATTGGTGAAACTGAACGTGCTTCCATTCACCGTAAACCGCCTGCCTATGATGAACTGGCTGCGTCTACGGATCTGTTGGAAACCGGCATTAAAGTAATTGACTTGGTGTGTCCATTTGCCAAGGGCGGTAAAGTAGGTCTGTTCGGTGGTGCCGGTGTCGGTAAAACTGTGAACATGATGGAACTGATTAATAACATTGCCACCGAGCACTCCGGTCTGTCCGTGTTTGCCGGTGTTGGTGAGCGTACTCGGGAAGGTAACGATTTCTACTTTGAGATGCAGGAATCGAAAGTTGTTAACATCGAAACCCCCAGTGACTCCAAAGTGGCAATGGTTTACGGTCAGATGAACGAACCACCCGGTAACCGTCTTCGTGTGGCGCTGACTGGTCTCACCATGGCTGAAAAATTCCGTGATGAAGGTCGTGACGTACTTCTGTTTGTTGACAACATCTATCGTTACACGCTGGCGGGCACTGAAGTATCTGCGCTGCTTGGTCGTATGCCTTCTGCGGTTGGCTACCAGCCGACACTGGCAGAGGAAATGGGGGTTCTTCAGGAACGTATTACTTCAACCAAGGTTGGCTCCATTACTTCAGTACAGGCTGTCTATGTTCCTGCAGATGACTTGACGGATCCTTCCCCAGCCACCACATTTGCCCACCTTGACTCCACAGTTGTATTGAGTCGTGATATTGCAGCCAAGGGTATTTATCCTGCAGTAGATCCCTTGGATTCTACCTCCCGCCAGCTCGATCCGCTGGTTATTGGTCACGATCACTATGATACAGCCCGGGGTGTTCAGACAGTTCTGCAACGTTATAAAGAATTGAAGGACATCATTGCCATTCTTGGTATGGATGAGCTTTCAGAGGAAGACAAGCTGGTGGTCTCCCGTGCCAGAAAAATCGAGCGCTTCCTCTCGCAGCCTTTCCATGTGGCTGAGATCTTCACCGGCTCCCCTGGAAAATATGTTTCCTTGAAAGATACGATTGCTGGCTTTCAGGGGATTCTTAACGGCGACTATGACAACCTGCCCGAGCAAGCATTTTATATGGTAGGTACGATTGATGAAGCTGTTGAGAAAGCAGGGAAAATGAAGTAAACGATCAATATAGGCACTAAGATATGGCTATGACTGTGCACTGTGACATCGTAAGTGCCGAGCAGTACCTGTTCTCCGGATTGATAGAGCTTCTGGTCGCCAGTGGTTCACAGGGAGAACTGGGTATCACCTTTGGTCACGCGCCGCTGTTAACAGACCTAAAACCTGGCCCTGTCCGGATTGTTAAACAGAACGGTGAAGAAGAGATTTATTACCTGTCTGGTGGCTATCTGGAAGTCCAGCCCAACAAGGTATCTATTCTGGCTGATACTGCATTGCGAGCTGATGATCTCGATGAAGCCGCGGCACTGGAAGCCAAGAAACATGCTGAACAGGCTATGACCAATCAGAGCGGAGAATTTGATTATTCCCGCGCTGCTTCCCAGCTGGCTGCCGCTGCTGCTCAACTCCGCACCATTGAACAATTGCGTAAAAAAATGGGTGGAAAAAAATAACTCTTTTCTGAAATTTATAATGAAGGGTGGCTTTTGCCGCCCTTTTTTATGCGCGATTATTTCTCCGTGACAAGGGTCGATACAGATCCTTTCAAGGTGGTAATCCATAACTGATACTGATTAAATACTTTGATTTACCGAGGAGATATCTATGGCAACGGACGTCGTCGTACTGGCCGCAGGCAAAGGTACCAGAATGAAATCCAGTCTGCCAAAAGTTCTGCATTGTTTGGCCGGACGCCCCTTGCTGCAACATGTTGTCGATGCCGCGAACAGCCTGCAAACACCTAGAGTTATCATCGTTACTGGTCACGAGTCTGATAAGGTCAGATCGGAAATAAAAGGCACTGATTTGTGCTACGTTGAACAGCAACTGCAACTGGGTACGGCTCATGCTGTACAGCAGGCTCTCCCGCTTGTTCGCTGTGATGCCACCGTATTGATACTTTATGGCGATGTTCCGTTAATTCAGCCGGACACGATACAGGCGATGGTAGATCTGGCAGCTGACGGATCATTAGTGCTGTTAACTGCGGTACTGGATGACCCGTCCGGTTACGGGAGAATTATCAGAAATAGTGCGAAGGCAGTGACTGCGATTGTTGAACAAAAAGATGCGACCCCGGAACAGCTCGGCATTTGTGAGGTGAATACAGGCGTACTGGCGTTACCTGCGGCAAAATTAAAAAACTGGTTACCGGCAATCGATAACAACAATGCCCAGCAGGAGTACTATCTAACAGACATCATAGCGCTTGCTCACGAAGATAATTGCAAGATTAAAACCTCGCAACCCCTGTTCCCGCAAGAGATAGAGGGCGTGAATAATCGTAGTCAGTTGAGCCGACTGGAGCGTTACTATCAGCGGCAGTATTCAGAACGACTGATGATGGCAGGTATCACCATCGCCGACCCGGACAGACTGGATGTGAGGGGAAAACTGACTGCCGGCACAGACAATTTCATCGATATTAATGTGCTTTTCGAGGGTAACGTTGATTTGGGTAACAACATCCATATTGGCCCGAACTGTGTAATTATCGACAGTTGTATTGGCGACGGGGTCGAAATCAAGGCAAACAGCATTGTGGAAGGCAGCATGATTGGCCCGGGATGTGTCGTGGGACCGTTCGCGAGATTGAGAACGGGTACCGAGATGGCTGAAAATGCCAAAATAGGCAATTTTGTTGAAACAAAAAAATCTATCCTTGGAAAAGGCACAAAAATCAATCACCTTAGCTATGTGGGTGATGCTTCGCTGGGTGCTAATGTCAATGTTGGAGCCGGCACGATCACCTGCAACTACGATGGTGTAAACAAATATCAGACCGTCATTGGTGACAATGCATTTATTGGCTCAAACACCTCACTGGTAGCACCGGTTAATATTGGCAAGGATGCGACAGTAGGCGCGGGCTCTACCATTACATGTAATGTGGCCGATGATGAGCTGGGTTTGACCAGAGCGGAGCAACGGAATATTCAGGGCTGGAAGCGGCCGACAAAAAAGATACATCCCTCCAGTAATTAACGGAAAAGTTTATGTGTGGAATAGTTGGGGCACAAGCACAGCGGAATGTGATCGGCATCCTGATCGAGGGGCTCAAAAGACTAGAGTATCGCGGTTATGATTCTGCCGGTCTGGCTGTGATTGATCAATACGGTGAGCTGCAGTTACGCAAAAACCAGGGCAAGGTGGCGCAGTTGGTCGATCTGTTGGTTGAGCAACCAACCCGTGGCAACCTCGGAATTGCTCACACCCGCTGGGCAACTCATGGTATTCCCAATGAAATCAATGCCCATCCACATACGTCCGGCGGTGTGGCCGTTGTGCACAATGGCATTATTGAAAACCATGCCGAGTTGAAGAAAGAGCTGCTGGATCTGGGTTATCAGTTTACGTCCGAAACAGATACCGAGGTGATTGCCCATCTGGTGAATCACTTGCTGAAAAGTGCCGGTTCACTCCGTCAGGCAGTGCAAGACTGTCTGACGCGATTGCGTGGTGCCTATGCGCTGGCAGTGATCAGTACCAGTGAACCCGGAATATTAATTGGTGCCAGAAGCGGTAGTCCACTGGTTATAGGTGTCGGTATCGAAGAAACATTCCTGGCCTCTGACCAAATGGCACTACGCCAGGTAACGGATCGATTTGTGTTCCTCAAAGAGGGTGATCTGGTTGAGTTAAAGGAAGGCGATTATAGCGTCTTTGACAAAACTGGCAGCTTGGTAGAGCGGGATATAGACACACTCCCAGGTGGTGACGATGTTGCTGACAAAGGTGGTTACCGCCATTACATGATGAAGGAGATATTTGAGCAGCCTGAAGTGCTTGAATCCACCCTGGAGGGACGTATCAGCCAAACCCATGTATTGCCGGAAGCATTTGGGAGTCGAGCCGTTGAAATATTTCCCAAGATAAAAGCCGTGCATATAGTGGCTTGTGGTACCAGCTATCACGCCGGGCTTGTGGCCCGCTTCTGGTTGGAAGAATGGGCCGGTATTCCCTGTCAGGTCGAGGTGGCCAGTGAGTACCGCTACCGCAAAGTGGTTGTTCCCGCCGATACCTTGTTTGTCACGATCTCTCAATCCGGAGAAACGGCCGATACCCTTGCTGCCTTGGCCTCAGCAAAAACATCCGGCTATCTCGCCACACTGGTTATCTGTAATGTTGCCAACAGCTCGCTGGTTAGGGAGTCGGATCTGGCCTTGATGACCTATGCCGGACCGGAAATCGGTGTTGCATCGACAAAAGCATTCACGACCCAGTTAGTGGCTCTGCAACTACTCTGTATCGGCATTGGCAAGAGCCATGGCCTGCCTGAAGAAACAGAGCGATTGCTGGTGGAAGCCCTTCGTCAGTTGCCACGGCTCTGTCGGGACACACTTTCACTGAATGGTCAGATTGAAGAAATCTTTGAGTGTTTTGCTGATAAGCAACACGCCCTTTATCTTGGCCGGGGTGTGCAGTATCCGGTTGCGCTGGAAGGTGCACTCAAGCTCAAAGAGATTTCTTATATTCATGCTGAAGCCTATCCCTCCGGTGAACTCAAACACGGACCGCTGGCATTGGTAGACAAGGATATGCCGGTGGTGGCGGTAGCGCCCAACAACGATCTCCTCGAAAAATTGAAATCAAATCTACATGAAGTAAAAGCCCGTGGGGGGCAACTGTTTGTCTTTGCCGACCTGAATGCCGGATTCGAAAATGAAACGGATGTGACGGTAATTAATCTTCCCCATGTTCCGAAGAGTCTGGAAGCCGTCATTTATACGATACCACTGCAATTACTCTCTTATCATGTGGCTGTGCTGAAGGGAACTGACGTCGATCAGCCGCGCAACCTGGCGAAGTCTGTCACTGTTGAGTAACCATTAAAACTGCCTGTCCCCCGGGCAGTTTTTGAAGAATCCCCCCTATTCCCGAGCCCTTCCGGGTAGCCCAGGGTTTATATCAAATCACCCCCTCCCACTAATTGCATATGGCCCCTGTGTGCAAGGTTTAGCCTGTCAGAACCAGTCAGGTCCATCATTCCCTGAGTCATGAATCCCGGCAAGTGGCACCTGACAACCAGCCACGATGAAATTAGTAATTGATCATCATAATATGATGATAGTATGATAATGAAAAGTGAGTCGTATCCAATTCAAAGTTAAATAAGACACAACTGCTCAGCCCGAACGAGCAACCTGCTGATGGCGAAAATATTTTTATGATGTGGGCAGGAAAATAGTCGAACGACCCAGGCTGTCTACCGAAATCTGTTTTATCTCGTAGCTCGAACCTTTACCCCATTTTTTAATGGGGTTTTTTTTTGGCTGTTTTTTGGTGAAATGCAGAGCTAATGATTTTCCAGTGGTTCCCGCAGCACTTCCAGACCGAAGATCGGAAGAGCGTCGTGTAGGGAAAGA
>CATLZI010000017.1 GCA_950063125.1 uncultured Porticoccus sp.
CGGCACTTCCGATAGGCTATGGGCAAACCCTTTCCCAGCCCTACATTGTTGCGCTGATGACAGAATTGCTCTTATCTTTGGGACCGCGTCGTAAGGTGCTTGAGATTGGCACTGGCTCCGGCTACCAGACAGCGATTCTTGCCCAGCTGGTCGATCAGGTTTACGGTGTTGAGCGCATTAAACCGCTGATTGATAAAGCGCGGGCGCGGTTGCGCCTGCTTGGCCTAAGAAATGTGCGTTTATCTCACAGTGACGGTGGCTTTGGCTGGTCGGAAAATGCGCCGTATGATGGCATTCTCAGTGCGGCTGCCCCAAACATGGTGCCCGATGAGTTGCTGCATCAGTTGGCCCCCGACGGTATTCTTGTGATTCCCGTCGGCTCAGGGGAGGTTCAGGAATTAAGGGTTATTACTCGGCAAGGGGATAGCGCAAATTTTGAAGAGCGAGTAGTTGAGCAGGTGCGGTTTGTGCCCTTGCTCAGTGGCCTTAGCCGTTAACCTTTCCGGGCTTTTTGATGTTTTTATTTAAACACTGGCTGTTGCTTTTCCTGAAAGGTATGGCGATGGGAGCCGCAGATGTCGTGCCTGGGGTTTCCGGCGGAACGATCGCCTTCATCAGTGGTATTTATGAGGACTTACTGGACTCAATCCGCTCGATTAATCTCCACTCACTGAAATTGCTGAAAAATGAGGGCCCCGCCGCATTTTGGCGGGCTATTAATGGCAATTTCCTGCTGGCACTGTTCAGTGGTATTTTACTTAGCATTGCGTCTTTTGCTTCGCTGGTTAGCCATCTTCTGGCGAGTCAGCCAATTCTGGTATGGTCCTTTTTCTTTGGTCTGATTGTCGCGTCCATCGTTTACATATTTCGTCAGTTGCCCCGTCTGCGGTGGCAGGAATGGACGTTTTTATGGCTGGGGACCCTGATGGCCCTTGGCGTTTCACTGGCGCCCCCGATCCAGGGGTCGACCGACTGGCTGATGGTCTTTATGGCGGGGACTGTTGCCATCTGTGCGATGATCCTGCCTGGTGTTTCCGGTAGCTTCATCCTGCTGCTGTTGGGTATGTATCCTGTCATGATTGACGCGATCAGCGGTTTTCAATGGCAGATTATATTGATTTTTATGCTGGGGTGCGTGACGGGCCTGATGGTTTTTTCTCGCTTTCTGTCCTGGCTTCTGCGCCATTATCATTCGTGCACCATTGCCCTGTTGACCGGATTTCTTCTTGGCTCGCTGTATATTGTCTGGCCCTGGCGGGAGACACTGGAGGTGATCATTGATAGCCGTGGCCGTGAAACCATATTATCGTCCCGATTGTTATTGCCGGCAGAATTTGCCCGTGTGACAGGTTTGGATCCTAAGACATTGATGGCAACACTCTGTATGTTCGCGGGCTTGCTTTTGGTTCTGGGCCTGGAATATCTTGGTGGCCAGCAGCGCAAAAAACTCTGAATCGAGAGGTGTGACATTAGAGGGGGGAGTGAGCGTTTGATCTATCCGTCTTGCCGAGGTGTCAGACTGCGTTTTCTTCTTCTCTGTGTTGGATTTGTCCTGGCATCGTCTTGCCATGCCCCACCGCCGGCACCTGTGGACCAGCGTCCACCGCCGCCCAGCCAGAAAATCAACTTTCATGTGGTATCAAGTGACGAAACGCTTTTTGCTATTGCCTGGCGCTACGAAAAAGATCTGGAAAAACTTGCTCGCGCCAATGGCTTGTCGCCACCCTATACCATTTACCGTGGTCAGCGACTACGTTGGACACCAATCGCCTTCCACCGCTCGTCAGCGCTCCCCCTCCGGTAAAAAAACAACCGAAGACAGCGACTCCCCCCCCCTCGACAGAAAAAAAAGATTCTCCGCCGGTTAAAGTGGCTAAACCAGCCCCTAAACTCCCTGAATCGTTACCTTCGGTCTGGCGCTGGCAGTGGCCTACGCAAGGACGTGTGGTCCGATACTTTAATAGTTCAGAGTTGTTCAAGGGAGTTGATATAGAGAGTCATTCTGGCCAGGCAGTAGTGGCTGCGGCACCTGGGGTGGTGGTTTATTCAGGCAGTGGTCTGCGTGGTTATGGGGAGCTCATTATCGTCAAGCACAGTGAGGAATTCCTCAGTGCTTATGCCCATTCCCGACGAATTTTTGTGAAAGAGGGGCAAGTGGTTAAAGGGGGTGAAAAAATCGCTGAAGTGGGTGGCGATCCCGCGAATAGTAAAAGACTTTATTTTGAGATTCGCCAAAAAGGGAAACCGGTAAACCCACTGAACTTTCTTCCACGAAAGTGATGATTCAACAAGCGCTGATGTGCGCTGAATATTTATTGGGGGCATTTGCCCGTTTGTCCGGATGAGAGGAGCATAGCCTAATGAGAGACAACGCGTTAATCTAGCTGTGTAGTGTTCTTCGTTGAAATGATTCAAGTGGAAATGTTGATTGCTGTGCTTATTTGAAGTTAAGAAATTTTTGCTGAATAAGGACGCCAGATTGTGTCAGACGATAACGATAATGATTTTCTCGATCCTGAAGACGCCGATCAAGAAGCGATCGAGTCCGAAGCGATTCCTGTTCACAGTCAGAATAAAGAAGTGTTGGATGCGGCTAGTCTTTATCTAAAAGAAATTGGCTATGCGCCCCTTCTCTCGGCTGAAGAGGAGGTTTTTTATTCTCGGGCGCTCAGGAACGGTGACGACGCTGCCCGTAAAAAAATGATTGAAAGCAACCTGCGCCTAGTGGTGAAGATTGCCCGCCGCTATATCAACCGGGGCCTATCGTTACTGGATCTGATCGAAGAGGGCAATCTCGGGCTAATGCGGGCTGTTGAAAAATTTGATCCCGAGCTGGGTTTTCGTTTCTCTACCTATGCCACATGGTGGATTCGTCAGGCCATTGAGCGCGGGTTGATGAATCAGACCCGTACGATTCGTTTGCCTATACATATTGTAAAAGAGCTCAATGTGTACCTCAAGGCATCCCGTAAACTTGCACAGGAGCTGGATCATGATCCAACGGCGGAGGAGGTTGCCCGCTCACTGGATAAAAGTGTCGATGTGGTATCGCGCATACTCAGGCTCAATGAAAAGACCAGCTCTACCGACGTTCCGATGGGCGGTGACGACGGCAGGATGTTGATCGATACACTGAGGGATGAACATCCCAATGATCCCGAAGAGCTAGTTGAAGATGACGACATACATCATGCCCTGACCCTGTGGCTGTCCCAGCTTACCGACAAGCAGCAGGAAGTTATTGCACGTCGCTTTGGTCTTTTCGGTTACGATTCTGCAACTCTTGAAGAAGTGGGTGTTGAGGTGGGGTTAACCCGAGAAAGGGTTCGTCAGATTCAGGTCGAGTCTTTGCGCAGGTTACGGGAAATCCTCAAAAAACAGGGTATCGATAGCGCTATGTTGTTCGAGGAAAAGTGAAGTTGCCCCGTGTGTCTCACCGCCTGTATCTGGATTGCAGTCAGTTGTCAGGTGGTTGTTGTTTTCTCCAGAAATCCAAGATGTTTCTGTACCAATTGCAGGGTTGGCTTAAACAGTTTCGGTGATGCGCAGACAATATTTCCGCTCTCCATGAATCCGTTGCCACCCCTGAAATCGCTGACCAACCCGCCCGCTTCTTTTACCAGCAATACACCGGCTGCAATATCCCAAGGCTTCAGGTTCATTTCCCAGAAAGCATCGAAACGGCCAGCAGCCAGATAGGCCAGGTCGAGTGAGGCAACCCCTAGGCGCCTGATACCCGACGACTCTTTGGCCAGATCGGACAGGCAGGCCAGATAGGGCTCCATAAACGCGATTGATGGCTGGTTGAAGGGTATACCTGTAGCAACTACTGCGCCAGCCAGTCCAACCCGACCCGACACCCGCAGACGTTTGCCGTTCAGAAATGCGCCGTGGCCACGGCTGGCAGTAAATTCCTCGAGGCGCATCGGATCGAAAACGACACCGTGTTCAAGGCGACCTTTGTGTCGGCAGCCAATGGATACCGCAAAATGTGGAATGCCGTGAATGAAATTGGTTGTGCCATCCAGTGGATCAATAATCCACTGGTAGTCATTGTCGTTGCCTTCAAGCAGTCCTGACTCTTCTCCAAGGATGGTATGATCCGGAAATGCCTTGCGAAGATGGTAGATGATTTCCTTTTCTGCAGCATGGTCAATTTCGGTGACGAAATCGTTGCGGCCCTTCTCGTCAATCCTGATCAGATCCACTCGTTCCGTGGCACGGGCGATCATTTCACCGGCCTTACGTGCAGCGCGGAGGGCGATATTGACCATAGGTTCCATCGTAAAAGATTCCAGTCTGGGTAAAGCGCGGCATTGTACCAGAGAGGGATAGGGGCGGGGAGGGTAAAAGCGGTGAATTCGTGTCCTCATGCTGCTAGAATTCGCGCCTCCGGCAAACAGTTGCCGGGTAATATATTGTTGAACAGCCTGGAAATTTTTTCGATGTCGCCTGCTGGAACCCCTATGAGCCATTTTGATAGCGTGCGTATTGTGCTGGTTAATAGCACTCATCCCGGCAATATCGGCGGAGCTGCCCGCGCCATTAAAAATATGGGATTGTCGAGGCTATATCTGGTCGCGCCCAGAGACTTCCCTGCTGACCGGGCAGTCTGGCGGGCGGCGAATGCCGTCGATGTGCTGGATAACGCGATTGTCGTCGAAAATCTTGATGAGGCTATAGCCGGTTGTGGTCTGGTGGTGGGCACCAGTGCCCGAGGGCGCCGTATTCCCTGGCCGTTATTGAACCCCCGTGAGTGTGGCGAACGCGTCTGGTTTGAGGCGGCACACCACGACGTGGCAATCGTTTTTGGCCGGGAGGACCGAGGGCTCACCAATGAGGAGCTGCAAAAGTGTAACTATCATGTGCACATTCCCTCCAACCCGGAATACAGTTCGTTGAACCTGGCTGCGGCCGTTCAGGTGCTGTGCTACGAAGTACGTATGGCGTCATTGTCCGCAGCCCAGAGTGAATCGCCTCCATTGCCCGACTGGGATATGCCCCCTGCCAAGGCAGAAGCTCTCGAGTTGTATTTTCAGCATTTGGAGCAGGCGTTGGTTGATCTCGGCTTCCATGACCGTGAAAACCCCCGTCAAACCATGACCCGTTTGCGCCGTTTGTATGGCCGAATCCGATTGGATGAAATGGAATTGTCGATTCTCCGAGGTGTACTTACTTCCATTCAGAATGCGGTGCATCGCATGCAGTCTGCCTTGCAGAAAAAAACCGATTCATGATGTTCCAGTCTGCGATGAAGTAACCTACTAAATTAGTATGTTATTTAATTGACTGAAATACTTGGTTTTTACATAATAGCCGCACTTGGGTTTTTAATTCGTCATTGCAGGAAAAACATTATGCGGCTGACAACTCGTGGTCGATACGCGGTCACAGCCATGCTGGATTTGGCGTTAAATAACGAAAGCGGGCCAATTAGCCTGGCGGACATTTCCCATCGGCAGGAAATCTCGCTTTCCTATCTGGAGCAATTGTTTGCCAAATTGCGCCAGAACAATCTGGTGAGTAGTGTTCGTGGCCCCGGTGGTGGCTATTGTCTGGCTCGAAGCAGTGATGCTATCAGTGTTGCCGAAATTATTGATGCTGTGAATGAGTCGATTGATGCGACCAGTTGTAGTGGCAAGGGTAATTGCCACAACGGTGATATATGTTTGACCCATCATCTCTGGGACGATCTGAGCCGTCAAATTCATCGTTTCCTCAGCGGTATTTCCTTGGATAGTCTGGTCCATCAACAGGATGTGCAAGTCGTCATGTTGCGCCAGAGCGATCAAGCTGATGCCAATTCAGGCTGCGCAAAAGTCTAGGAGTCTTTGCATGAAACTGCCTATATATCTCGATTATTCTGCTACCACGCCGGTTGATCCACGGGTGGCTGCCAAAATGTCAGAGTGCCTTACCAATGACGGTATCTTTGGCAACCCGGCCTCGCGTTCGCACGCCTTTGGCTGGCAGGCAGAGGCGGCGGTCGAAGCGGCCAGGAGCCAAGTGGCAGAGCTTGTTAATGCAGACCCAAGGGAGATTATCTGGACTTCTGGTGCCACCGAGGCCGATAACCTGGCGATTAAAGGTTGTGCCCACTTCAATCAGAAGAAGGGCAAGCATATTATTACTTCAAAAATCGAGCACAAGGCTGTTTTGGATACCTGCCGGCAGTTGGAGCGTGAGGGCTTCGAGGTGACTTATCTCGACCCTGATGCTGACGGCATTATTCAGCCACAGGTCGTCGCCGATGCCATTCGTGAAGATACAACGCTGGTTTCGCTAATGCATGTCAATAATGAGATTGGCACGATTAACGATATTGCCGCTATCGGTGAGATCTGTCGTGACCGGAAGGTATTTTTTCATGTAGATGCCGCCCAGAGTACCGGCAAACAGCCGATTGATCTGCAGGCAATGAAAGTGGACTTGATGGCGTTTTCCGCCCATAAAACCTACGGTCCAAAGGGGATCGGTGCCCTTTATGTCCGGCGGAAACCGCGTGTGCGCATTGAGGCTCAAACCCACGGCGGTGGTCATGAGCGGGGCATGCGCTCCGGTACGCTCCCTACCCATCAGATTGTCGGTATGGGCGAAGCTTTTCGGATAGCCAGGGAAGAAATGGCCGATGAAAATAAACGGGTACTGGCGTTACGCAATCGTCTTTGGGATGGCATTCGTGACCTGGACGAGGTGCATCTCAATGGCTCCATGCAGCAGCGCATTGCTGGCAATTTAAATGTTAGTTTTGCCTTTGTCGAAGGGGAGTCGTTGATAATGGCGTTGAAAGACCTGGCCGTTTCTTCCGGATCTGCCTGTACCTCAGCGAGCCTGGAGCCCTCCTATGTGTTGCGGGCGTTGGGGCTTGACGATGAATTGGCGCACAGCTCTATTCGCTTTTCCATTGGCCGCTTTACTACCGCTGAAGAAATTGATTATGCGATTGTCAAAGTGCGTGAGGCGGTTACCAAATTGCGTGAGTTATCCCCGCTTTGGGACATGTTTAAAGACGGTGTCGATCTCAGTGAGGTCGAATGGGCTGCACATTAATGTTGAGAAGTTGAATCCTGGCATACAGCGAAAAAGTTCTGGAGCATTACGAAAATCCTCGCAATGTCGGCAAGCTGGACGACAAATCCAGTAATGTCGGGACCGGCATGGTCGGTGCTCCGGCTTGTGGTGATGTCATGCGCTTGCAAATGGTGTCGTTAAAGTGGACAGATGTAATCGATATTGCGATTGAGTTATAGGAAGCCCGGCCCGATCTGGATCCCCGTACTGTGAATTTTGTCGATCTGCGAGATTGGGTGCTGGCGCTGAATGAGTTCGATGATGATCCGGCCCACTGTGGTGAAAAAATCCTTGAAGCCATCCAGATGGCATGGATTGAAGAACTCGATTAGAATGAACCACAGCTTCAATATGCTACCAAGGGGTGTTAATGAGCTCAAAAGAAGAGCTTTATAAAGTACTGGTTGAATCAGTTCCCTACGGCACCCTTTTCTTTGCTTACGGCGTCTGTATCGATGCCAACAAACATGCACTTGCCCTGCTGGGCTGCGACCTCAAGCAGCTGGTGGGCGCTTCAGTGGATAGCATCACTGGTGACGAATCCACCGCGCTTGTCGATCTCAAGTTACAACTGAAAAAAGCCTTGCGGGACCGTACTGAAAAGCTGGACTGGTCGTGTCCTGGTCGTACCGAAACTGTGGCTGTCAGTATTGTTTATGTGGGTGACGACAATAGAGAACTGGTAGTTATGCTGCACACTCAGGAATTGTCCTGCGATGTTGCTTCACCTTCTGTCAGTGAGCCGGGATTGTCCGTCGCCGGTGCTGAATCACTCGAAAATATCGAAGTTGGCTCCCCTGATGTGATATTGCCCGCCAGCGATATTTATGACGGTGCCGATGTTGTCGTCGATGATGAAGATGTCAGCAATCCAGGCGTCAAGCCCTGGGAGGAGTCTGCCAAGGATCACTATTATGACAGTCTTACCGGTTTGCCCAATCGGCAATTGCTGATTCAGTCCATCAGCCGGTATCTGGATCACCATCGCGACCAGCCGGTATGCGGTGCCCTGATGATTGTCGATCTTGATCACTTCAAGGATATTAATGATTCCTGGGGCAATGCTGTGGGGGATCAGGTAATCAAGAAGATTGGTCAGGCGCTGTCTCGCCTGGTCACGGGGGGTAACGTGCTCGCCCGTATGAGTGGTGACGAGTTCGTGCTTTTTATTCCCCACCTGGCTGATGACTTGTCAAAAGCCGCCTGGAGTGCGCAGTCGTTGGCCGAAAAGCTGGGTGAAATGGTTGCGAGCCCTCTGTTTCTCGATGGCCATGAAGTCATACTGACTGCAAGTGTCGGTATTGCACTTATTTCGGACAGTGGCATCAGTGCCGAGCGCGTACTCCAGTTTGCCGATACGGCCATGTACGAGGCGAAGCGCAAGGGCCGCAACAGCATCGCTTTTTTTGATCCTTGCATCTCGGAGAAAGCGCAACGACAGATTGGCATGAATACCCGATTGCGCAAGGCAATGGATAACCACGAGTTTGTGCTCTATATTCAGCCGCAAATTTCTGTTGAGACAGGACAGTTACTGGGTGGTGAGGCGCTATTGCGTTGGATGAATTCAGATAAAATAACCAACATGCCTTCAGAGTTTATTCCGGTACTTGAATCTTCTGGTCTGATCGTAGATGTAGGTCGGTGGGTCATTCGCACCTCTTGTGAGTACATCAGGAATTTTATTGATCAGGGTATCTGGCAAGACCACATGCGGCTTGGCATCAATATCAGCCCACGCCAGTTTCGCGATCCCCAGTTGTTGGATATCGTCCAGCACAGCATGAGCAGCTACAACATAGACCCGAGCTTCCTCAATTTCGAAGTGACTGAAAATTTGGTCATTGAAGATGTGGATGAGGCCATTCGCAAGATGGAGGCAATCAAGTCGCTGGGCTCCATGTTTTCAATTGATGACTTCGGCATTGGCTACTCCTCCATGATTTATCTGAAGCGTCTGCCGTTTGATCAACTGAAGATCGATCGTGAGTTTATCCGGAATATTCATCGCGATCCCGAGAGCCGGGGTATCGTGGAAGCGATCATGGCTGTGTCAAAGCAGTATGGTTTGAAAGTTACCGCGGAAGGTGTTGAGACACCGGAAGCCCTTGAGATACTTCGGGAGCTGGGTTGCCATTCCTATCAGGGTGCCCACTTTAGTATGCCTATTTCCTGTGATCGTTTTACTAAACTGCTGGCTGCCTGACTTTCCAGAAGAATCGGAATTTACTTTGGCTCTTTCTTGTAACCCTTTGTACCAAAGCGTAAAATAGCGCCTTTTTAAGCAGACGTGTCCAGTCGTACTTTGCGACTTTCTTTCGCTTCTTTACCTGCCGCCATCTTTTGGAGACCCTAAATGGCTATAGAACGTACCCTTTCCATCATCAAGCCAGATGCAGTGAGCAAAAATGTTATTGGTCAAATCTATTCTCGGTTTGAGAAGGCTGGCCTGAAAGTCGTTGCAGCAAAAATGATGCACCTCTCCGAAGAAAAAGCCGGTGGCTTTTATGCGGAGCACAAAGAGCGCCCGTTTTATGCCGATTTGGTGGGCTTTATGACCTCTGGCCCTGTCATGATCCAGGTGCTTGAGGGCGAAAATGCTGTGATGGTTAACCGCGACCTTATGGGCGCAACGAATCCGAAAGAAGCGGCAGCGGGCACTATTCGTGCAGACTTTGCCGAGTCGATCGACGCCAATGCTGTGCACGGCTCAGATTCACCGGCCTCAGCTGCCCGTGAAATATCCTATTTCTTTAATGATGGTGAAATTTGCCCACGCTAGTTTCTGTCATTTCCGGTATCACCGTGCAGAATAAGCCATGAGCCCAATTCTTGCCGACGTCAATACCGCTGTTGAGCCCCAGGGGTTGAAAACCAACCTGCTGGGGCTTTCTGCTGAAAAACTATCAGACTTTTTTGTTAATACGCTGGCAGAAAAACCCTTCCGTGCTTCGCAAATATTGAAGTGGATACACCAGCTGGGTGTGGATGACTTTGATCAGATGACCAATCTGTCGAAGCCCCTGCGCGAGAGACTCAAACAGGTTGCCGAAATTCGTGCTCCGGAGGTGGTTTCCCAGCAGGATTCTACAGACGGCACTCGAAAATGGCTGATTCGCGTTGCTGGTGGCAGCTGTATTGAAACAGTGTTCATTCCGGAAAAGGATCGAGGTACGCTCTGTGTCTCATCTCAGGTGGGCTGTTCGCTGGACTGTAGCTTTTGTGCAACCGGGAAACAGGGATTTAACCGAGACCTGACTGCCGCAGAAATTATTGGGCAGGTCTGGATAGCTGCCAAATCTTTTGATTCCCTGGGTGCCGGAAAAGACCGGGTGGTGAGTAATGTTGTCATGATGGGTATGGGCGAGCCGCTACTCAACTTTGAGAACGTGGTCGACGCCATGGGTCTGATGCTTCATGACAATGCCTATGGACTGTCAAAGCGCCGGGTGACCTTGAGCACATCCGGTGTCGTTCCGGCACTGGATCGGCTCGGCGATGTTTCGGATGTCTCGCTGGCTATTTCTCTTCACGCACCCAACGATGCGTTGCGCGACCAGTTAGTGCCGATCAATAAAAAATACCCGATTGCCATGTTGCTTGACTCCGCCCGTCGCTACCTTGACAAGATGCCTGACGTGCGCCGCAAGATTACTATTGAATATACGATGATGGACCGGATAAATGATCGCGATGAGCATGCGCGGGAGTTGGCCATATTGCTGAAAGACATTCCCTGCAAAATCAACCTGATTCCGTTTAACCCGTTTACCGGTTCGTCCTACAGGCGAGTTACCAACACCGCGCTGAATCGTTTCAGGGATATCCTTCATCAGGAGGGATATACCGTGACTGTCCGAACGACTCGTGGAGACGACATTGCAGCAGCCTGTGGCCAGCTCGCCGGTACGGTGAACGACAGGACCCGTCGCAGTCAACGCTATCAACAGGAACAGCAAGTAGTGCCCGTGAGGTTTGTGGGTTGATTATAACGTCGAGTGGGCCACAGGCGGCATGCGTATGAAGCTGAAATTGTCCTCGGTATTTTTTGTTGTCGGGCTGCTGGTTGTGTTGCTTTCCGTCGGTTGTGCGACGACAAAGAGTAGTACCGGTGTTGATAAGCAGAAGGTACTGGAAAATCGTCTTGATCTCGCGATGGGGTATTTGACGAGGGGTGATCATGAGCGCACCCGTTTCCATCTCAACAAAGCGATGGAGGTAGACAGTAGTTCTCCTGCTGTGCACGACGCCTGGGCATTGTTATATCAACAGGAAAAAGAGTTTGAAGAAGCAGAGAGTCATTTTCGGAAGGCACTGAGCTACGACCCGAAATTTACCCGAGGGCGCAATAACTACGGTATGTTCCTGTTGAACATGGATCGCTTCGAAGATGCCTATGATCAGTTTCTGAAAGGCTCCGAGGACCTCGGCTACCCCAGGCGAGCTGAACTTTTTCTCAAGGTTGGTGTGACGGCGCTACAGCTAAACAAGCTGTCAGAGGCTGAATCTGCTTTTGAGAAAGCGTTGGATCTGGATTCACGAATGTCTCTGGCACATATCGAGTTGGCTGATCTGGCTTTCAGGCGGGGTGACTATCAACTGGCACAGCAACGGTTAAACCAATACAACAGTACCAGAAACAGCCCGACGCCCCGGGGTCTTTGGCTGGGAGTCAGGCTTGCGGATAAACTGGGCAATAGTGATGCAGAGGCTAGTCAGGGGCTGGCGTTGAGGAACCTTTTTCCTGATTCGCGGGAGAATCAGGAATACAAAAACTGGTTGAATAATGAGCAAAAACCTTAGCGAAGAACCATTGCAGCAACCTGTGCCGGAAAAAACTTCGCCCGGGGAAGTCCTGCGTCGGACCAGAAGGGAGCGCGGGCTAAGTATCGAGGACGTCATTGGGGGAATCGGTATAACGAGGGCGACCTTGAATGCGCTGGAAAATGATGATTTTGACCGTTTGCCATCGCCTCTTTTCGTCAAAGGTTACGTCAAAACCTACTGCGCCTTACTGGGTCTCCCCGATCAGGATTTGCTTGTAAACCTCGAACAGTCGATGAGTGATTTGGGTATTCATCAGCGAGAGCCCGCCATAAAATTCCCGCCTGCACCAAATAGAATCGGCCGTTTCTTAAAAAATGTCCTTCCCATGGCGGCGGTGACTATTTTGATTGTGATTGCATTACTGCTGGTCATTCAAGTGGCTGATAAAGTTAAATTACCTTTTTTGGACAGTGGCAAACCGTTGCTCAGTTCAGCCAAATCCACTGTTCTTAGTATGAAACCGGCAATGGCCTCAATGATGGATCAGGAGGTCAAGGGATCATCCGATGCGATAGATAAACAGGATAATCCGCAGACGATGACGATCAACGTCACCCAGCAGAGCTGGATAGAGGTGTTCGATGCCGCTGGTGATCTTTTGCTTGCTGACCTCCAGCCATCGGGAACACGACTAGAGGTAACCGGTGATGCACCTTTTAAAGTGAACTTGGGTTATGCGCAGGGTGTGGAAATTCATTACGGCGGTAAAGTGGTGCCGGTATCCAATATCGCTGCAGATAATACGGCTTTTGTTAACGTCGGTCTTGACTCTGATCTGGAAAATTGAAAGGTTATGCAATCCCTGTCACCCATTGTAAGAAGAAAATCACGTCAGATTATGGTGGGCAATGTGCCTGTGGGTGGTGATGCGCCTATAACCATTCAAAGCATGACCAATACAGAAACTACTGACGTGGCGGCCACGGTCTCACAGATCAATCGGTTGATTGCCGCAGGTGCTGACATTGTCAGGGTATCCGTGCCCTCTATGGAGGCAGCAGAGGCGTTCGGGGCTATCCGTAAACAGGTTGCGGTACCTTTGGTGGCCGATATTCACTTCGATTATCGTATAGCCCTCAGAGTGGCAGACCTCGGGGTGGACTGCCTACGCATAAATCCGGGCAACATAGGACGTGAAAAACGTGTTCAGGCTGTCGTCGATAAAGCGCGGGACCTGAATATTCCGATCCGGATTGGTGTCAATGCTGGCTCGCTGGAAAAAGATCTGCAAAAAAAATACGGTGAGCCGACGCCGGATGCACTGGTTGAGTCCGCGATGAGGCATGTTGAGATTCTCGACAAGCTTAACTTTCATAACTTCAAGCTGAGCCTGAAAGCCTCAGATATTTTCATGGCTGTGGCTGCCTATCGAAAAATTGCCACCCTGATTGATAATCCCCTGCATTTGGGAATCACTGAAGCGGGCGGTCTGCGTGGTGGTACGGTTAAATCCTCTATCGGCCTCGGTTTGCTTTTGATGGATGGTATCGGGGATACCATTCGCGTGTCGCTGGCTGCCGACCCCGTGGAGGAGGTTAAAGTCGGCTGGGACATGCTGAAAAGTCTCAGATTGCGTAGCAAAGGGGTTAACTTTATAGCCTGCCCCAGCTGTTCCCGACAAAATTTTGACGTCATCAAAACCATGAATGAATTGGAGTTACGTCTTGAAGACATTACGACGCCGATAGATGTGGCCGTTATCGGCTGTATCGTCAATGGCCCTGGAGAAGCAAAGGAAGTCGACCTCGGCCTGACTGGAGGTACGCCCAATAACCTAGTTTATATCGATGGCAAGCCAAGCCAGAAACTTTCCCAGAACAATTTGGTGGATGAGCTTGAAAACTTAATTCGCAACAAAGCTGCCCTCAAAGCGACACAACAAGAAAATCTGATAGCGAAATCCTGATGAAGAAAATGCAATCCATTCGGGGTATGAATGATCTGCTCCCCGAAGAGTCACCTGTTTGGCAATACCTCGAACGCTCTGTAGCGGATTTACTGGCACGATATGGTTACCGGGAAATTCGTTTTCCGATCATTGAATCGACTGATCTGTTCAAACGTTCGATAGGGGAGGTGACTGACATTGTCGAAAAGGAAATGTATACCTTTAATGATCGCAATGGTGAAAGCCTTACGCTGCGCCCTGAAGGCACAGCGGGCTGTGTTCGTGCCTGTGAGCAGCACGGTCTACTTTACAATCAGACCCAACGGCTTTGGTATCAGGGGCCGATGTTCCGTTATGAGCGTCCACAAAAAGGCCGTTTGCGACAGTTTCACCAGATAGGTGTCGAAGTGTTTGGCCTCGATGGTCCCGATATCGATGCCGAATTGCTGGCTATGACGTGGCGACTTTGGCAGCAGCTCGGCATTGACCAGCAGGTTACCCTCCAGATCAACTCTCTCGGCACAAATGCATCAAGAGCGCGCTATCGCGATGCGCTGGTCGCGTACCTGATGCGACACAAGGACAGCCTCGATGAGGACAGTCAGCGGCGGCTGCACAGCAATCCGATGCGTATCCTTGACAGTAAAAACCCGGCAGTTCAAACGGTCCTAGATGGTGCGCCCATTCTGGATGATTTCCTGGATGACGAATCATTGGTCCATTTTCAGCAATTGCAGGCCTTGCTCAATCAGGCCGCTGTGCCCTATCAGATAAATAATCGTCTGGTCAGAGGACTCGATTATTACGGTAAGACTGTCTTTGAGTGGGTCACCGATGCGCTGGGGGCCCAGGGAGCCGTCTGCGCCGGTGGCCGCTATGATGGTCTGGTTGAACAGTTAGGTGGCAAACACACCCCTGCCGTTGGTTTTGCCATGGGGCTGGAGCGGTTGGTATTGTTGCTTGACGCGGCTGGTGTGGTGCCGGATAGTATCGCCCGGCAATTGGACGTCTATCTGGTTGCAGTGGGTGACGTGCAGGGTAAAGCCATTCAGTTGGGTGAGGAGCTGCGGAGTCAGTGCCCACAATTGCGCCTACTTAACCACTGTGGCGGTGGTGGTTTCAAGGCGCAAATGAAGAGAGCTGACAAGAGTAGCGCGCTGGTGGCCCTGATCCTTGGTGAGGATGAAGTGGTCAACGATTGCGTTACGGTTAAATTCCTGCGTGAAGACAGACCGCAGGAAAGCATTGCCATTGATAGTGCAGTGGCGTTTTTAAAGCGTATTTTTTGATTAACGGGAGCTAGTTGTGGCAGAACATCTCAGTGATGAGGAACAGCTTGAAAGTTTTAAGCGCTGGTTTAAAGAAAATGGTCTCTCCACGATTGTCGTTGTCGTATTGGCTGCCGGTGGTTATTTCGGGTGGGAATTCTGGAAAGGTTATAGTGAGAAAACGGCGCAGGCTGCTTCCATTACCTATCAGCAAATGATGGACACAGCGCTGGTTGACCCTGGTAAGCGCCTCAATGATAGTCAAAGAGATGAAATCAGTGATCTGGCTGTTCAGCTAAAAAAAGATTATTCAGGAACACAGTATGCCCGTTATGCCGCTATGTTATTGGCCAGGCTGGCTGTCGAGGATGGTGAGTTTGAAACAGCTGCCGAGCAGCTACACTGGGCAGACAAAGGAGCTGATGAGGGGCTGTCACTGGTGATCGGGCTGCGATTGGCACGCATCGAAGCTGCCCGGGGAAATATAGATACCGCGATAGAAATGCTGAATAGCAAAGATGCGAAAACGATGGCCAGCGCTTATGCCGAAGCACGGGGCGATTTTTATCTGATGAAAAATGATCGGGATTCGGCTCACAGTGCTTACCTGCAGGCTTTGCAGTCTGTTGCGCAAAATGACAACCAGAGCCGCTCCATTATCGAACTCAAGCTGAAGCATGTGGCT
>CATLZI010000018.1 GCA_950063125.1 uncultured Porticoccus sp.
GAGTTTGCAGGCCTGGTTGCTGCGGCATGGACCCGCCGGTATTCCGGATTGGCTGGACCGGGAGGTCAGTCGTCTGTTTGCTATCATGTGGCTGGGTCGAGTCAGCCACCGTGATATGAAGGCCACCAACCTGATTGTGTGCGGGGAGCAGCTGCAGTTGATCGATCTGGATGCGCTGCGCCGCCACCGCTGCAAATGGTTGTTCAAGGCAGCTTACGGTAAGGATTTGCAGCGCTTTATGGATAACTGGCAAGGCAAAACCTGGCAGCACTTTGAACAGCTGTTGCGGCCCTATGCCAGTCAGTGCGGTATTAAACTCATCAACAAAAAGGTTTAACAGTGTCGACAATTGTTCTCGGTATTTCCGGTGCGCTGAATCACGATTCATCCGCAGCCCTGTATGTGGATGAAAAGCTGGTGGCGGCGGCGGAAGAAGAGCGCTTTATCCGCGACAAGCATGCCAAGGGAAAAATGCCCTATCAGGCAGCCAAATTCTGTCTGGAGTTCGCCGGTATCAAGCCGGAAGCGGTGGATGTGGTTGCCGTTCCCTTCGCACCCATCTCGCTTTTTACCCCGGCGCGCTGGCATTTTGCCAGGCGTTACTGGTACGCACCCGACCGGGCACTGGATGCCCTGCTCAACGGCAATCGCCGTTTCCGACGCTATCGCAAACGGGTTCTCAGCTTGCTGCGTGAGCTGGGAATCAACCCGGCCGATGTGGAGTTTGAGCCCGTGGAGCACCACTTGGCTCATGCCTCGAGCGCCTACCACCTGAGTGGCTTCAAGGAAAAAACAGCCATCATGGGGGTCGACGGCAAAGGCGAATATGCCACCACTTTCTTTGGCTATGGTGAGAATGGAAAAATTCATAAAATCAAGGAGTTCTATGACCCTGATTCCCTTGGTGGCCTGTACGGTGCCATGACCGAGTACCTCGGTTTCGAAATGCTCGACGGTGAATACAAGGTGATGGGCATGGCGCCCTACGGCGATGCCAGCAAGTATGACTTTTCCCGACTGATCGATTTCGATGGCAAGGATTTTCGGGTCAATACCAAACTGGTCAATACCGTGGGTCTGCGTCGCTACAAGCAGGACGGGGTCGGTTTCTATTTCAGCCCGCAGCTGATTGACTGGCTCGGGCCGAAACGCGAGGGAGATATAGCCGATGAGCCCTACATCGATTATGCCGCCACCATACAGGCCCTGTTTGAAAGCGTGGTGCTCAAGCTGATGGACTATTACCTTGGCGATATTCTCCGGGAGACAGGCAAACTGGCATTTTCCGGCGGTGGCGCGCTCAACGTGAAGCTGAACCAGAAAATTATCGCACGGGAAGAAGTCAAAGAGCTCTATGTGCAGCCAGCTTCCGGAGATGCTGGTACGGCGGTGGGTGCGGCTTCCTATGCACTGGTGAAGCGCGGCATCCAGCCGGAGCCCATGCAGCACGTTTACCTCGGGCCGAGCTACAGCAATGAAGATTGTATTCGCGCCTGTGAGGTGCATCCGAACAAGCCCGACTACCAGTTGATTGACCAGGTTCCGCAAAAAATTGCCGCCCTGCTGACAGAGGGACATCCTGTGGCCTGGTTTCAGGGCCGGATGGAGTTCGGTCCGCGTGCCCTGGGCGGCCGCTCCATTCTGGGCTGCCCGAGTGCTCCGGGGGTGGCGAACCGGATCAATGAGCAGATCAAGTTTCGCGAACGCTGGCGACCCTTCTGTCCGAGCATGCTGGATCGCGTTGCGCCACAGATGTTCAAGATAGATCACCCGGCACCGTTCATGACATTTACCTTCGAGGTGAACGATGAGTGGAAAACCCGCGTGCCGGAAGTCGTCCATGAGGATGGCACGGCGCGTGCACAGGCCCTCAAGCGTGAATACAACCCCCGTTACTATGAGTTAATGGAGGAAATGGAAAGGCTGACCGGCAATGGGGTGGTGTTGAATACATCGCTGAATCGACGGGGGGAGCCCATGGTCTGTTCGCCGACCGATGCCCTGAATATGTTTTTTGGTTCCGACTTGCAGTATCTGATTATGGAAGATGTACTGGTGATGAAAAGTTGAGCCTGAGTTTGAGTAACGAGGAAAATATTAATGCTAAAATATTTGCTGGAAGCTGCGTACAGTAGTAAGAAAAGTTTTTCATACCATTTTGTCTCTAATATATTGAGGTCTAAAAATAAAATAATAAAGAAACACCTTGGGCGAAGAGTTAAAAGAGAAATCAAAATTTATGCAAAAAATAAAAGAATAAATCTTGGTTTCAATAATGTCATTCAAAATGAAAAAACAGAAGTTGAATGCTTTTCATCTGATCTAAATACAGCAATTATCTATTTTAATGCCGTTCCGGATTATATTTATGAGTTTTACAAAAAATATCTATTGGATGACTGTCTATTTTTAGATGTTGGTGCAAATGTGGGTATCCATACACTAATTGCATTGGCTGCAAACAAGCGTGTTTTTGTTCATTCATTTGAGCCTTCGCCGCAAATATTTTCTAGGCTTGAAAAAAATATAAAGAAAAATACAGCCGACCGTGTTGAATTACATCAGTTGGCAGCTTCCAATAGCAATGGATTCGTTTTTTTTCAAGATTGTAGTGAGGAGGTAAATATTGGTATTTCGCATATTTCAAGCGAAAAAACAGGGCTGAAAGTTCAATCTGTGACTATCGATTCGTTGTTGAATGAGGTCGAGAAAAGGATTTGTTTGGTAAAGATTGATGTTGAAGGTTATGAGCCGGGTGTCTTAGAAGGCGCAAGAAATCGGCTTCTAAGGGATAAGCCAGTCATTACATTGGAATTTAATCGACGTCATTATCCGCTGGAAGATATCTGTGAAAAAATTCCCTACGACCACGACATACTTCTCTGGGAAAAGTCTCGATTCACTCCCATTAAAGATTTTTCTGTCTTAAACAAAATTAAGAATGCAAGGGATATTGTTCTTATTCCAAGGGCGTAGATTTTACTCATAGGTTTTATAAAAAATGAAAAAAAAATTGATTTTTATTCTTTCATCCAATTACAGCGGGTCACATTTCTTATCACTTCTTCTGGGAAGCCACAGTCGTGGTGAACACCTTGGTGAATTAAAAAACATTTACAAAAGTTTTGATGCTGTTTCCTGTTATATCTGCGAAGAACTGGATGACTGCCGTCTATATCACGATATAAAAGAATGTCCAAAGCAAGATTTGTATAAAGAATTATTTTCAAGAGTTGATGATAATATTGAATTTCTGGTAGATATTTCTAAAAAATCAGAATGGTTTGAAAATTTTGTTCCCAATAGTGAGTACGATATTCGACTGATTCATCTTGTCAGAGACCCGCGTGCCCTAGCGAGGCGGTGGCTGATGCGTTTTGATGAGAAACAGATTGGGTTGCGTGAGCGCATCAAGCAGATCAGAAAAAATCCACTTAAAACCGGTAAGCTGCTTTTTGGCGATCTCTTGACCGTGTGTATCTATAAGTGGATTTCCCAGAATCGAAAAATGGCTGCCTTTGTGAAATCAAGTGGGCTACCCGCCAAAATGGTTACTTACAAAGAGCTGGCTTTGAAACCGGACGAGACACTGTCGTCGATTTGTGAATGGATTGGTGTCGACTATGAGCCTGAGCAAAAAAACTACTGGAATTTTGAACATCACGGTACTCAGAAAAAAGAATATGAGTGGGTGAAGGAGAAAGGCGGTGCACAATTTTTTGATCAGCGCTGGCGCGAATTTCTGACGGAGGCCCAGATAGAGGAAATAGAAAAAAATCAGGATCTTCAGGCGCTGCTAAAGCAGTTCTCCTTGAGGTTTTCCCCTGAAGGACTTGATCATACTGTATAGAAAAAGCTCCCAATGTTAGAGGTATCTTGCCGGCGATCCTTTTGCCAGCCACTCACCCAGAAATCGACTTTCTGCTCTTTTGGATTACTTGTTCTTAATCAGCGGCAACAGCTTTGGCCAGTGCGCTGGTGACCTGTGGCAGTTGCCAGAACTGCTCTCTGACCGCACCATCGGAAAAATGATTCTGTAATCGTTGGAAGATCCGGTTGTGGTCGGATTCTGTCAGTTGCTTCTGTGAAACCCGGACCAACTTTTGAGCCAGCGCGTCAGCGTTCCCGAATGGAAACAGTTCGCCAGTATCTCCCACAACCTCCGGGCCACCGCCGCAGTCTGAACAAATAATCGGCAGCTCCGCAGCCATGGCCTCGAGCAGAACCATACCGAATGGCTCATGATCCGAGGTCAGGGCAAAGGCATCAAAGGCTCTGAAGTAGCGCCTTGCCTCAATTACATTGCCCGGAAGCAGGACGCTGTCGCTGACGTTGAGTTCGGCGGCGAGTGTTTTGAGTGCTTGCCGCAGTTTTCCGTCACCCAGCATGACCAGCAGCGCACCAGCGGGAAGTTGGGGTAGTGCTCGGGCAAATCCTTTTATCAGTGTCTTCGGATCCTTGTCGGGGTGCAGTCGGCCAACGCTGCCCAGTATCCAGCTGTCCTCGGGTAGCCGAAGTTTATGCCGGGCCTCCCGGCGGTCAAGCAGGTCCTGACGCGCGGCATCAACATCAATACGGTTGTAGAGCGTGATGATTTTGTCTTCTGGCCAGCCGGGCAGGTGGGATCGTATTTCATCGCGCACGGCATTGGAAACAGCAAGTAACGTCAATCTGGATTTGAACAGGTTGCCCATGAGGCGTCGGCCAAAGCGGTCAAAATCGCCAAATGAGTGGCGCACACTGAAAACGGGCAGATCCGTTGCCAGTAGTCCCACATAGGCGGATTTGGCGCGGTGAGCAATACAGGCAGAGAAAGGGTACTGCCGGGCGATTTTTTTGACTTCACGGATAACGGTCAGTTTGGCCCCTGCGAGCGCCTTGCTGTTGTGGCCGAGAAAAATGACCTCGTCAGAGCAGGCTTTTTTCGCGACGCCCGGGTCGGGTTCCCCGGTCATAAAAACGGTAATCACCTTATAGGGCGTACCCTTGAACAAAACAGCATACTGCCGGGCGCAATCCAGAAAGGGATCGTAGTAGCAGTGGCACAGTTGAAATATATATTGTTGGTCATTGTTCATTTTCGGTTACACAAATGCCTTTCTGGGCAATGATTTCAGTTCATAGAGTGATAATACAATAACCGGCAACCAGAAAATCAGCCAATAGCCGCGGGGTCTGGAAATCACGGAATCGAGATTGACCAGGCCCATTGTACAGGCGAATGCAAAGAGAACAGTGGCCACGACTGCATAGGGGTTGGCTCGCAATTTCCAGCCGGTGAGCAATACCGTCAACATCATCAGTAACAGCAGGGTGAGACCGACAATGCCGCCTGATAGCAGGGCGCCGAGATAGACGCTGTGGTAAGCACTCCAACCGGCCAGCCCGCCTTCAGCGATATAAATTGTCGTTCCATGACCATGGCCGAACCAGTAATGATGAAACTCCTTCAGATAGCCCGACCAAAGATCAAGCCTGGAGCTTTGTCCCTTTTCAATATAGGCATCAATGAGTGGTGCGAGAAAAATGCAGGCCGCTATCAGTAATATCAGGCCAAGCCCGATCAGTATAAGCTTGGTCCTGTTTTTGATGGGAGAAAGGGCAACCATGGCAAAACCGAAAAACAGGGTTCCGGCAATGGCCAATCGCGTATGGGTCAATACCAGGGTGACCAGAAAAACCGTTAACGCAACCAGCAACAGCAGGATAGTGGACTTCCGCTCCCGGTTCCCCGGTTCATAGAGAAGGCTGCCAAGACAGAGCAGGGCTCCTGCACCCAGACAAAACCCGGTGCGTACTTTGTCTACTAATGGGCCCGGAATGGTAAATCGCCTGGTGAGGGGGTACTCCAGATACAGGTAGTGGTATGCCGCATAACACGCGGCGGTAATACTGCCGACAATAATCAGCCATTTGACGAGACGCTGTAACCAACGGTCTGCCCCGTTAAAAGTAAATAAAAAAATAACCCAGAAACTGACCAGATAAAAAATATCTTTTATCGGATTAAAAATGTCGCGGCTCCTTTCAGGTTCAGACCAGGCTAGGCTCAGCAAGGAATAACCCAAAAATAGGGATGAGGCGATCACTATCCGTGACTCAAGTAGGGCGGACCATTTGCACAGGCCTTTGAAGGCGATTAATGGAAAAGCAATACAGACAAAGAGTATGAATAATTTCAGGTGAAGGTTTTTTTCGGGAATAAAAAAAATACTGGCCAGCAAAAAAACAACACTGTAAAAAAACAGTGTTTTTGTTTTTTCTTCAAACTGTAAAGTCGCAATCATTGTGATTTTAAATCCAGAACGGTTTTTTTAAGGGGGTGGGGGGCAAGCCCGTTACTTCCTGGTGTAGATGGTTGTCAATAAATCCTGCAACTCGGCAGTTCTAAAGGGGGAGCCCTCGCGGTCCTGGTATCCCTGAATGAAGCTGGGGAGGAATCGCATGAGAGCCGCCATATCTTCGGGGTAGCGAGCGGTGTGCTGGAAGTTTCTTATTCGAAACTCCCTGTCCAGTGGCTTGCGGTATATCTTCATGTCAGCAATATCGATAAGTCCCAGCCGAGTTTCCGGGGTGACAACAATATTTCCCATGTGCAATGAGCGGAAATGAATGCCTTTTTCATGCAGTTCCCGGATAAAGCTGCCCAGTTTGTTGATAAGGATGAGGTCAATGTTGTCGCCGAGCTTCTTGAGCGTTTTGCCGGTTAACGGTGAGTAATGCACAGCGGTTCGGTGAACGCATGGAATACGTAACAGCTCAATCACTGTCACAGTAGGGATCCCTTTTTCGGCCAGCTTCTGCGCATTGCGAATAAACCGCTTCGAGTAAGGGTATATCCGGGCCAATGACAAGAGGTGTCTCGCCCGAAACAGCTTCAAATAGGTGCCATCGGATAAAAGAAGCACTTTTTCACCGAAAGGGTCCGCTTCAATAACGGTAGTACCTTCCCGGAGGACCTGATAATCCTGCTTGGTCAGTTTTTTCATAAGACTCCGGTCCCTGCTGCGGGCCCATTATAAAGGTCGTGCCCTATGGTAAGATACCCTCAATTTACCCTTGGATAATTCCGATGAAATTGACTGTTCCTCGCTTTGACAAGGCTCAGGTTCTGGTGGTCGGTGATTTGATGCTGGATCGCTATTGGCATGGCAATACTTCCCGGATATCCCCTGAAGCCCCGGTCCCGGTTGTCAACGTAGCCCAGTGTGAGGACCGTATGGGCGGTGCGGGCAATGTGGCCCTGAATATTGCCACGCTGGGCGCCGGTGCGTCGCTGGTAGCTGTTGTCGGCCGGGATGAAGCCGCCACAGCGTTGCGGACCCGTCTCGATTCCGCAGGCATCCACGCGGATCTGCAAGTTTCCGACACAAAACCGACCATTACAAAATTGCGGGTGATCAGCCGACACCAGCAATTATTGCGCCTTGATTTTGAAGAAAGTTTTGCTGCGGCGGACTGCGATCAATTGCCTGCGAAAGTCGCCTCCCTGCTGGCCAATGTCGGTGTGCTGGTGCTGTCCGATTATGCCAAAGGGGCACTGCAACAACCCCAGGAGTTCATTCGTGCCGCCCGGGATGCCGGCATTCCCGTGCTGGTGGATCCAAAGGGGACCGATTATGAGCGTTATCGTGGTGCCACGCTGCTGACGCCCAACCTTGCCGAGTTCGAGTCTGTGGTGGGGCCCTGTGAGAACGAACAGGCACTGGAAGATAAGGGTGCTGCATTACTTGAGCAGCTGGACATCGATGCCCTGCTGATTACCCGCAGCGAGCAGGGGATGACCCTGTTGCGCAAGGGGGTGCGGGAGCTGCACCTGCCCGCCAGGGCACGTGAGGTGTTCGATGTCACTGGTGCCGGCGATACCGTTATCTCGGTGCTGGCCGCAGCGCTAGCCGCTGGTGAGAATTTGCCCGAGGCCGTGGCCATGGCCAATATTGCCGCCGGTATCGTGGTGGGCAAATTGGGCACGGCAACCGTGAGCATGCCGGAGCTGCGCCGCGCCATTCAACAGGAGCAGGGCTTCGAGCGGGGCGTGGTCAATGAAGAGCAGTTGGTCGCCGATGTGGCAGATGCTCGCGCCCATGGTGAGCGGATTGTATTTACCAACGGTTGCTTTGACATTCTCCATGCCGGCCATGTGGGCTATCTGGAGCAGGCGCGGAAATTGGGTGACCGCTTGATCGTCGCGATCAATTCCGATGCGTCCGTGACCCGGCTCAAGGGTGAAGGCCGGCCGATCAATCCGGCAGACCGCCGTATGACGGTTTTGGCGGGCCTGGAGGCGGTCGACTGGGTGGTATCTTTTGAAGACGACACCCCGGAGCGGCTGCTTGAACTGATCCGTCCCGACATCCTGGTGAAAGGGGGTGATTACAGCCGTGAGCAGGTAGTGGGCTGGCAAATTGTCGAAGGCTATGGAGGCCAGATAGCAGCCCTGGATTTTCTGGACGACTGCTCTACAACGGCTATTGTCAGCAAAATTCAGAAAAAGTAAGCAGTTACTTACTTTCTGTTTCCTGGAGCTGCTGCCCGGATAGCTTTGTCAATGTTATCCCGCAGGTGAGTGGGGTTGATGGTGCCGATAATCGCACTGCTCACGCCGGGATGCTGAAAAATCATCTGAAAGGTTTTTTGCACGGGATCTTCCCCTGTTGTCAGAGTGGCGTGGCCGCTGGCCAGCGCTTTCTTGATCAGGATGCCTTTGTGCTGTGCCAGGCAATAATCGACCACCGGCAATTCGCGGTCGTACTGAAGATTCCAGGTCACCATGACCGCATCGGATTTTTCGGCGGCCAGCAGCCCCCCCTCGACGGTTTTTGTGGACATGCCAAAGGCGCGAATTTTCCCCTCTGCCTTGAGTTGGGCCAGCATATCCAGGGTGCCGTAGTCCCGTATGATGGCCTCATCGTTGCCGTCGGAATGAACCAGCACAATATCGATCATTTCCGTGCGCAGGCGCTTCAGGCTGCGCTCGACGCTGAAGCGGGTATGCTCCGGGGTGAAATCATAGAATGACTTTCCCTGCTCGAACTCCTCGCCGACCTTGCTGCAGATGATCCATGCTTCCCGCTGTCCCTTCAGCAGCTGACCCAACCGGGTTTCACTGGTGCCGTAGGCGGGTGCGGTATCAATCAGGTTAATGCCGTGCTCCCGTGCCATGTTGATCAGTTGTGCGGCCTGTTGATCATCGGGTATGGCAAAGTCATTGGGGTATTTTACACCCTGATCACGGCCGAGTTTTACGGTGCCGAGACCGAGAATACTCACGTCGATACCGGTGTTGCCGAAGGGTCTTCTGGGCAGCACCACTATTCTCCGAAAACCTTATGCCACGGCGTGGGAGCCAGTGGCGGATGCCCAAGAAAGCCAAGCTCTGGAATGGGTTCTGCTGAAGGTTGCAACAGGGATTGCTCCTGTATCAGGGCAATGGCTTCGTCGGCAAGGTTAGGTGTCAGGGTCAGTTTGGTGGGCCAGGCGACCATGACGTTCGGGCAGTTGTCTGCCCGGGAGACAAACGCTTTGTCGGGGCGGGCAAAATTGCGTTGTCGGGGTTCGGCGCGGTCCACCCGCAAGGTTGCCCACTGGGCATTGCCGAGATCGATCCAGGGCATCAACGTACTGAGCTCCTGTCTGGCGGCCCCGATCAATTGCTCAGCCGATTGGTTGACGCCCTTCTCTGCCAGACTCCCCCCCAGGTACCAGACCTGTGCGCCATCGGCGCAGGGGTGGCTGGAGATGGTCAGTCTGGGAGTGGTTTCTGCCCCCAGACAGTGACCATAAAACCGGTGTGGGTAATGGTGCTTGATCATGACCTGATGCAGTGGTCGGCGCTGCATTTGTGGAGCGGTTATACCGAGTTCGTTGAGCATGGCTTCATTGCCCTGCCCCCCGGTCAGTACAAACTGGCGAGCGTCAAGCCGACGGGTCTGTTGGTCGTACTCGAAGTTGATGGCTGCGGATCGGTCGCTGTTGCGCAGCCAGCGAGCCTGTTGCCAGTCAATCTGAAAAATGCGTCCGGCGCAGCAGTTATCGGTCAGCGCTTTGACCACCGTGGGCACATCGAGAACCATATCCACCAGCTGATAGAGGCCGCCCTTGAAGGCGCTGTGCTGGAAAATAGCGGGCCGGTCCTTTTTGGCCACCTTGTTGACTCGCCCGCGGGTCGCCTTGCTGGCGAGAAAGGTGGTCATCCGTGACAGTGCACTGCTGCTGGACCACAGGTAAAAATGATCGCTGAGAATGGCCGCGCCCCGGAGGTCAACGTCACCTTCGCCCGCCAGGCAGGCCCGCCAGTGATCCGGCATGTCGGCAATGGCCTCCGAGGCACCGGTGATATTGCCGCTTAGGGTATATTTGATACCGCCGTGAATCATGCCCTGGCTGGCAGCCGTCTGGTCGCCGCCCAGTGCGGTTTGTTCAAGGAGTACCGCATTGTAGCCAGCCTTGACCAGCCTGTTGAGTAACCAGAGACCGGCGATACCGCCACCAATAATGGCGACATCGCAACGGAGGTCGGTGTGGTTTCCACTTTTTTCCATAGAAAATAGATAATCTTGTTGCCGCTCGCCGAGCGATGACTTCAGGGCCTGTCAGCCGTTTGTTTTTGACAGGCCAGACAGACGCTAGTATACCCTGCCCAATATCTTTATGCTTTGCGAAAATCCGCGCATTGCAGCGCAGCAGGAGACAGTTTTTGGCGCGTTTTCTCTATTCAGTATTGTTCTATCTGCTGACCCCCCTGATCCTGATACGTTTGCTGTGGCGAAGCGCCAGGGCACCGGCGTATCGTCGGCGCTGGCCGGAGCGCTTTGGTTTTGTGCCAACTATTGATCAAGACCAGACAACAAAAACGATCTGGGTTCATTCGGTTTCGCTGGGGGAGACCCTCGCTTCAGTGCCGATGGTTCGGCGGCTCCAGCAACGCTATCCCGAGTCGCAACTGGTGGTGACCACCATGACGCCGACCGGATCGGCCTGCGTCAAAAATTCTTTCGGTGACACGGTCTATCATGTCTATGCCCCCTATGACCTACCCTGTGCGGTGAATCGTTTTCTGCGACGGGTCCGGCCGAATTTGCTGATCATCATGGAGACCGAACTCTGGCCCAACCTGATTCATGGCTGCGCCGATCATAATATCCCCATCGTTCTGGCCAATGCTCGCCTGTCAGCAAAATCGGCACGGGGTTACCGACGATTTGCCGCCCTGACGCGACCGATGTTGCAGCGTATCAATCACGTTGCTGTGCAGCACGAAGAAGACGGCAATCGGTTTCTGGCATTGGGTTTGCCCACATCACAACTGCTGGTGACGGGGAATATCAAGTTTGACCTGACGCTGGATGAGCCATTGCGAACCAGGGCTGCACAACTCCGGGTCGAGTGGCAGGCGGGGTGTCGGCGCCCGGTTCTGTTGGTTGCCAGCACACATCGCGGGGAAGACGATATTTTGCTGGATGCTTTTGAGCGGATTTACCAACATTTCCCGTCACTGTTGTTGGTGCTGGTGCCGCGTCACCCGGAGCGCTTTGACGACGTGACACAGCGCTGTCTGACGAGGGGGTTAAACACCGTGCGCCGCAGCGAAGGAAAATCCCCCGCAATGACTGATCAGGTGCTGCTCGGCGATACCATGGGCGAACTGCTGGTATTTTTTGGCGCCTGCGATATTGCGTTTGTCGGCGGCAGTCTGGTGCCCACCGGTGGCCACAACCTGATTGAACCGGCAGCCTGGCAGGTGCCGGTATTGAGTGGGCCACATCTGTTTAATTTTGCCGATGTCTCGAGATTGCTGTTGGAGGCCGGCGGCATGGCCATTTGCAAAGATGCCCAGGCAATTGCCGATACCGTGGTAGGGCTGCTGGGCGATCCCGCTGCTGCCGCCCGGATGGGGGGGGCAGCAAAGATTGTGGCCGAGAAAAATCGCGGTGCGCTTGAGCGGTTGTTGGCGGTTATCGAACGCCAGCCTTGGTGACATTGATGGTCGGATCCAGCCAGGCATTGAGCTGATAAATATCTTCCGGGCTCAATTGACCAGCCACTTCCTTCAGGCGCAACAGGCTGCCGATATAATCGAAACGGGCGTTGGCGTAGTCACGGCGTGCCTGGTAAAGGTTTTGCTGGGCGAGCAACACATCGACAATGTTGCGGGTTCCCGCATCGTAGCCAGCCTGGGTTGCTTCCAGTGCACTGGCTGCCGATGTGATGGCCTGGTTTCTGGCATTCACCCGGGCCTTGTCGGTGAGGACGGACAGGTGCTGAGAACGGGCCTGCTGCACGGTATTGCGTTGTGCGCCAGTAAAGACTTCGCTTGCTTCAACGGATCGATGGAAGGCCTGCCGGCGCTCGGCGCTGATCAGACCCCCGGTAAAAATGGGGATAGTCAGCTGCAGCCCCACCACATGGCCGTCCTGCTTGGTTTCCGACGGGCTGATGTAATACGGGTTGGGGGGATCACTGATATCCCGCCCTCTAAATTCACTTTTTGACTGATCGTCAAAATAGGATATCGAGCCCGACAAAGTGGGGGCATGCTCGTATTTTTTCGAGTTGGCGTTTTCTTCGGCTGCATCCCGCTGGTATTTGGTGGCCTGCAGTGTGAAGTTATTCTGCAGGGCAAACTGAACCCAGTCTTCGCGGCTGAGGGGTTGGGGATCGACAATCGGGAAATCCGGCATCAGACCCGCCAGTTGTTCATACCGCTGGCCGGTGAGTACGGTTAAACCCTCAAAGGCGATATCCAGTGCACCGCGGATTTCCAGGGTGTTTACCTTGGCACTATCAAAGGCCGCCTGAGCTTCGTGGACATCGGTAATGGGCAGCAGGCCCACTTCGAAGCGCTCGGTAGTTTGTTCGAGTTGCCGCTGGATGGCTTTTTGTTCGGCCAGGGCCGTTTCCAGATTTTCTCTGGCCCGCAGAACCTCAAAATAGGCGTCGGCAGTGCGGAGGATCAGGAGCTGCTGGTCGGCGGCAAACTGTAGCCGGGCCTGTTCGCTGAGGGCTTTGCCCTGCTGGAAGGTGAACCAGGCGGGCAGGTCGAAAATTGGCTGTGTCAGGCTGATGGAATAGCCCTTTGTATCCGTATCCGTATGACCCTCACGACCGAAGACAGCGCCCTGTCCCAGCACGGTGGTGTTTGCTCCGTCAGACTCCAGTTCTTCGTACTCGCCTCTTGCGGTAATTTGTGGCAGCAGGCCGGCACGGGCAATATTTTTTGACTCACTGCCCGCCCGGAATGCAGCCTGAGCGGCCCGCAATTGTGGGTCGTGTTCCACCGCCTGTTCATAAATCTGAGACAGCGTCTCGCCGACGGCAAAAGGGCTGATCAAAACCAGTGCCAGACAGCGTAGATGTTTCAAAGGGTGCATCGGAAATCCTTCCATCAGGTGGCTTGTCAGCGCGAGAGTCTAGCAGATTTTGAACATTGGAACATAGCCCTGTCCTTGGAGCTGGGTTTCGAAATAGCCTGCGCAGCTGATGAGGTTTCAGGTATTGTGAATGCTGGGAGTGACATGAGTTTGAGTCAGGAAAATTTGCCGGTTGGCCGTTTTTTGATGAGAGGATGTGCTGGTGGCGTGCTGGCCGTCAAGAGCCGTTTATTGCCCCTGAAAGCATGACCCGCGAATGGGTATCGGTTACAGTGTAAAAAAAGGGGGTTGGCTATGTCCGAGGCGGATCGCTACACGCGGAAAGATGTCGAGGTGCTCGGCCGTGAACAGGTGTTTCGTGGTTTTTTTTCGATGCTAAAACTGACCCTGAGGCACAAACTTTTCTCCGGTGAATGGTCAGAGCCCATTGTGCGGGAGTTATTCGAGCGGGGCAGTTGCGTGGGAGTGCTGCTCTATGACCCACAACATGAATTGTTAGCTCTGGCGGAACAGTTTCGCGTGGGTGCTCTGGCGGATGAAAACAGCCCTTGGTTGTATGAGGTAGTCGCCGGGATGGTTGAGCCGGGAGAAGAGCTTGAAGAAGTGGCCAGACGCGAGAGTTTTGAAGAGGCAGGGTTGACGCCTGACAGGTTGCTGCCGATCTGTGATTATTGGGTCAGTCCCGGTGGTACCAATGAAAGAATGTATCTGTTTTGCGCGCTCCTCGACCTGAGCAAAGCGGGCGGTATTTACGGGCTGGATCATGAAGCGGAAGATATTAAACTCCACATCATGCCACGGGCTGAGGCTTTTGCCCGGCTTGATGAAGGCCAGTGTAATAATGCAGCAACTACAATCAGCTTGATGTGGCTGCGGATGAATCACCCGCATTTTGTGTGACAGATTACGCCATTTTTGATGCCGGGAAAGTCAAGTCGGCGAAAACGTGACTGAGTACTGTGAATCCGAAGATGAAAGTACGTTACAAAGTAGATCTGATCGGGTACATGGCCGAGTGTGACGCAAACTATCTGCGGCTCATGAAGCTGTTTCCCGATATGGCGAACGGTGGCGAGCGCAGAGTAGGTCTGCGTCACGACAGTGAGCATGTTTTGCGGTTGATCGCGCGCGAGCAGACCGCTTACACCACGTTGCTGGAGCTGTCTCAGGGAGCCAGGGATGGTGGTAGAGATGGCTGGTTCAAACTGCCGATACTGATGTTGCGTCTCTATCACGATGCCCGCGTTGCGGAGGTGTTGTCCTGGGAAGGGGTCCGACAAATCAGGCCCCGTTACGATTATCCCAACCGGCAGATGTATCATCAGGATGAAAAGGCACAATGGAATCGTTTTTTGGGAGAGTGGTTATCCCATTGCCTGAAATATGGCTATCATCTGGAGCCGTTATTCGGCGAAATGCCATACGGATGGGACTGACTGGCTTGCCGTTGCCAGTGAGTATTAAAGGGGAGTCGAATCATCTTGCAGCACAGCACCCGGCACATTGCCCGAATACTGCAATTATCGGATAGCCATCTCGGGCCCGGTCGTGATTTCAAATTGGCGGGCATCAATACCTACCAGAGTCTTGGTCAGGTGCTGAAGGCCTTGCCCGACCAGGATGTGGTGCCTGAGCTGTTGGCGGTGACCGGGGATATTGCCGGTCACGGTGACGAAGGTGCATACCATTTATTCAATGAAGTCATGGTAGAACAACCCCGGTCTTTTGCCTGGCTGCCGGGCAATCACGACGACTTTCCCTTAATGCGTACGCTACTCCATCAGTCGTTCAGGCGAGTCATCGAGCTGGATAACTGGGTGGCAATTTTCCTGGTCAGTGCCCAGGCGGGTGAAGTGGCAGGGCAACTGGTAGATGCCGAGTTGGCTGAGCTGGCAGACCTGCTGCACCGTTATCGCGATCGCCATGTGCTGTTGTTTATGCACCATATGCCGGTTGAAATCAGTTGTCAGTGGCTCGACAAACACCGGGTTGCCAACCATCGCCAACTGGCTGAACTGGTGGCCGGATTTCCCGGGGTCAAAGCACTTTTTGCCGGTCATGTGCACCAGGCATTCTCGACCTCCTGGCAGGGGATCGGGGTACACAGTGCCCCGTCTACCTGTTTTCAGTTTGCCCCCGGCAGTGATGGTTTCGAGTTGTCCGAGCAACCCCCCGGGTATCGCTGGATTGATCTGTACGAGGATGGCCACCTGAAAACCGGTGAGGGGTTTATTACCGGGGCTGAGCAGCAGGTGGATCATCGTTGCAGTGGGTACTGATGTATTCTGACTGCTGTTGCGGCGGGGGGTCACCA
>CATLZI010000019.1 GCA_950063125.1 uncultured Porticoccus sp.
CACTCGCCGTTTAGCAATTGGTAATCTGGTTATTTAATAGCAGCCATGACGGCAAGAAAGGCCATGTATCAAATCGCAGCCCATCCCAGGCAGTGGAAAAAGATATACTTAGAGGCCATGGCAGAGATAGCCGCCCGGTTTGGGCTGGTGGGGGAATCCCTGAAATAGAACTCGGTCGGCTGAATGTCAGCCGGGCGCCAAGTTTTGTATTGGATCGAGCATTGGCGGAAGCTCAAGTTGAACTCGCTAATAATCCAAGCGCCAGTGTACATTCACCCTTGGCCAATTTGGCGATGTATAGAGAAACATTGAAGGTTAGTGAGCTGAATGAGGAACAAATTGAAGCTGCTGCTCGCTATTTGGGAGCTGCTGCAGACAAAAATACAGCTATATCTGATGAAACTATCGAAGCAGTCAACATTATATTGGGTACCGGGCTGAACCTGAGTAATAGCCAGGTTAATTCGCTGGCTCAGAAAGCCGATGCCATTCGAGCAGAAATTCTCGCAGCACATGATAGTGCACAGGAGAAAAACATTGAGGCGGGCCATTCCAATTAGCGGCAGATAAGGCTATGAACCGTGGCCCGTAACGCCCGTTTCCCCAGCCAGCAAACTTCGCCGGATTTCTTTATTTCATCAGATCGATATGGGTAACCTGATGTTAACGGTCAATTGCCGGTCGACTGTTACCGACAGTATCCTACGTTACTCCAAAGTGCTAAACGGGAAGTCTGATCCATCAGCCCTTACCGGAATGCTCTGTCAAAACCGAAGAAAACCAATTGATAGTCGATAAAAATAGTTATTCAGTCCTATAGATGCATCGCCTTTTAATACTTCAGTCCGTCAATGTGCTCTTTACGTGTTTTTGCATGCCTGACAACTTCGTTAAACAGAGCGCGTTGACGACGTAAATACAGCAGGAATTCGGGGTGCCATTGCACACCCAGCAAAAAATCCCGGGAAGTGTCTTCAATGGCCTGGACGATGCCATCAAGGTCGCGACCGGTTACCACAAGACCGTCACCAACACGGTCGATACCCTGATTGTGCAGGCTGTTGATCCGTGAACGACCACGTCCAAAAAGTGTGGCCAGCACACTGCTTTCTGTTTCTGTTTCAGCGGTGATACACAGTGTCTTGATCGGCAGAATGGTCCGGCGATTGGAGGTTTGTCGGCGTCGGGAGCGCAATTCCTGGTGCAGTGTTCCGCCCCGGCAAATATTGAGCAATTGATTGCCCCGACAAATACCCAGCAAGGGCAGCTTACGCTCGAGCGCATCGTTGATCACTGCGATTTCCAGCGCATCGCGAGCTGTGTCGTAGTTGGGTTCTATCTCAGGTTCCGCTGCGTAAAGTACCGGTTCGACATCGTGGCCGCCAGTCACAATGACACCGTGATATTCAAGGTCCAACTGTTCATCACCCGGACGGAGTTGCAGCGGCCGCCCGCCATAAAAGCGGATCGCCATTGCCACCAGGAACCGTGGACCAATCGCCCCGCGTTGGGGCCCCGTAATGGCAATTACCGGTCGAGCCACCTGTTCTCCACTGTGTTTGCCCAGTTGCTGAAGAGACGCTTGAGCGGGCTGTTGAGATATTGCAGATACGCCGCACAGCAGCGTTGCAGATGGGCTTCATCCGCAGCCAGGCGCTCCACCTCTACCCAGTCATTCCACGACACATAAAGCCCCCAGTCGGGCTTATCAATTTCGCAATCCGGCAGGCGGTAATGAAAGGTGGGGCGTGCTTTGATAAGGGTGTCATCGGCCCCTGTACGGACGCGATCTTCGTCGAGAAACATGAATAGCGGCAGCATATCGAGGGCACGATTGCGCGTTGGATTATCGGCGAGGTAGTCGTCAATCAGAGTTGAAAGATCGGGCCAGTAATCCGCTGCAATAACCTTTTTCACGTAGTTGGCAGGGAAAGGATCGACGTAACTGGTGACACGGCGGGTAAGATCGATGTCAGCTCGAACGTATAACCAGTCATAAAGGCAGAGAAAGGCCTTGAGGCAAGCGGTGATGAGCCTTGGCTCGAGACTCGGCAGTTCAGGATTGAATTGCATGCCAAAAGCGTTGGTGGCACGGTCCGATGTGCCCTTGGCACCCCTTTCGCGCAGCCGTGTGATGAGTCCCTCGACTTCGCTAAGCCGGGCCAGTGGCAACGGTGGGCTCACGACCTCGTGTGGCACCAGCGATTGGGCGGCCCAGGCCAATAATTCCTCGGTGGTCTCTTCTAGCTGATCACCCAGGGAGTCGCCGGAGCGAGGCTCCCGCCCGAGTCGTTTGAGTAGATCAAAATCGAGCTCCACCAGCCAGTCGCCATCTGGATCGCCTTTGAGGAGACGCTCGTAACGTCCTTTGGTTTCTATATCAAGCTCAAGAATTTGCGCCACACTGTCAGCCAGCGCATCGAGATCAAGCCCGCTGATCTCGAGCTCGACACCGACACGACGACTCTCCCCCTGGCTGTTTTTTAACCAGGGCGGCTGTTTCAGTTTCTGGTATTTGTCTTGCATTTTCGTTTTCTCAGCTATAACCACTGTGGTTCCCGGTAGTGCAATGTCATGGCTTCACTCATCTGCCAACTGGCCGTTTTCAGTTTCTTCACAATTCACAAACAGTTGGGAGCTGCCTGCCGGCAGGGCCAATTACCAGCATATCATAGGCAAACCCGTTGAGGGATGCGTTCGTTTTGGTTGAAGGCGCATCCAGAGAGATAATGAGTTGCGGTTTGTCTGTCTGCTGTATTATGACCGGAAACAGGGGGCAATCATTAGGTTCGGAAACGCAAAAACAGAGTAGGGTATCAGTTGATGAAATTCCTGTTATTGGCCTTGGTTGTACTTGGCGTACTTTATGTGGTGTTGATCGACGGTAAAAAATCGTCTGTCTCCGCAGAACAACCGGCGGCCATTTATCAGCAGGAAGTTGAGCGTGTCGAAAACCTCGATGACTTTTTACAGGATGCAGTGGACCGGCAGGGCAGTGAAATGGATGCGGTGAAATAATTCATGTCAGCGAGTGTATGCAATGACCGGTAAAGGTTACAAGCCGCAGGACAGGGAGTGGATGCTGGAGGCTATGTCGCTGGCAGAACAGGCTGGGGCTGTCGGTGAGGTGCCGGTAGGCGCTCTGGTGGTACGCAACGGTTCGGTGGTCGGCCGTGGCTGGAATTGCTCGATTGGCCAATGTGATCCCACGGCCCATGCTGAAATTGTTGCCCTGCGCGATGCGGCAAGATCTGTCAGCAACTATCGGCTCCCCGATACGACGGTCTATGTCACCATTGAGCCTTGCACCATGTGTGTCGGTGCAATGATTCACGCCAGAATTGGTCGCCTGGTCTACGGTGCGTCAGAACCCCGTGCCGGTGCAGTGGTCAGCCAGTTGCAATTAACCGAACAGGCGCATTTCAATCATCGTATTGAAGTCATCGGCGGCCTGTTGGCAGAGCAATGCGGAGAGCTGGTCAGTCAGTTCTTTCGTCAGCGTCGCAAACAGTCCGGCCAATCCGGGTTATAGCGCCTTCTTGACCGTTACAGCGACAACATGGAGCCGGTATTCCAGTCACTGGAGTTTGGCAGCTCAAGGCGATTTTCCCGTTCCAAGCGACGCTTCTCATCCAGTGTGTGCCAGTTGAGTATGGTCCGGAAATGGCGCACGTTCCTGACATAGCTTACGGGCTCGTAGCCCCGTGCATAGCCGTACTTAACCGTGCTGTAATATTTTTTCTGTTGTAACAGTGGCAGGAACTCTTTGACATCGTTCCACAGGTGGGGGTTTCTGCCCGCCCGCTCGGTCAGCACCCTTGCATCTTCAAGGTGACCGAGACCGATGTTGTAGCCCGCCATGGCAAACCAGGTCCGGTCTGGTTCAGTGATATCGTCGGGAATACGGGACTTGGTCTGGAGGAAATATCGGGTGCCGCCATCAAGGCTCTGTCTGGGGTCAAGGCGATTTTTTACTCCCATTTCTTTAGCCGTGGGCAGGGTGAGCATCATCAACCCACGAACCCCGGTCGGGGATGTTGCCTTGTGATCCCAGTGCGATTCCTGATAGGCGATGGCCGCCAGGAGTTGCCACTCAATGCCGTATTGCTGTGCTATCTCCTGAAACATTTCCAGATAATCGGGCAATCGGCTGCTGACGCGTTTCATGAAGAGTTGGGATCCCGCAAAATTAAATTCGTTGGTCTGAATCAGCGAGCGTTTTTTTAATCGATCCAGCTCTCCCGATGCTTCATATTGCTCGAGAAAATGATTTGCTGCCTCTACCAGGCTATCGTCGCCGTGACGGGGAAAAGCCCAGGCGATTGGCTGTGGTTCAGAAATATCAAAAGCGCCCCGAGCTCTGGGATAAATGCCCCGGTCCACCTGGAAGGAGATTGAGTCCACAATGGCATACTCCACATCACCGGAGTCCACCATTGCCATCAAATCCAGCATTTCCACGCCAGGTGCTTCCCGCCATTCAAGTAACGGGTACTCATTCTTCAGTTCTTCCAGCCGTTCGCTGTGGGAGCTCTGGGGAATGACCAGCAGCTGCCCCCCAACCAGATCCTCTATATTTCGAGGTCGCCTCGATCCATTTCGGTAGATCAGTTTTTGGGTAACTTCATAGTAGGGTTCGCTGAAACGAAGCGCTTTCTGACGCTGGGGCGTCACCGTTAATCCCGCTGCAGCCATATCGCCCAATGGGCCGCCGATAGCAACGATGGCGCCACTGACGGACTCCCTGGGAGTTATCTTGAGCTCAACACCCAGATACTTGGCAAAAGCACTGGTAAGCCAGTACTCGAAACCGCCTTCGCCCTTGGCATTTTGAAAATAGGTGGTCGAGCCCATCAGAGTGATCACACGCAATTCTCCCCGGTTGATCACCTCTTCGAGATGGGTGGGTGCGCGGCTGGTGGAAAGCGTCAGGGCGAACAAAAAGAGCAGTAGGCCATACAGGATGCGTTTTGTGGCTTTTTTCAGATGGAAGTAGAAACCCAGCACCTATACACCCAATGTGTCACGCATTCTCGGAAAGCCCCTGGCCCGGTGAATATTGTTGCTATAGATAAAGAACAACCCTGCGGATAACACGTCCATGCGTTTGTGATAATAGCTTAATGCGGGGCCTAGGTTAGTGAGAGAGGTCTCAGGGTTCAACCGTTTTCTGTGCACATGCCAGGTCGGAATCTCCCGATGACGCTCAGAGGGCAATTCCAGTACAATGTCGCCCCTTCGGAATGGCCCCATACGAGTTACCTTAAGATGCAGATTTTTCCCGGAAATCCCGTACTTTCCAGTTTCAGACAACGACAGCTACTGGCCTCTCTTCAGTCAGTCGATCCCGCTGTGGAATCCGTTTACGCTGAATACAGGCATTTTGTAGATCAGGTTTCGGCCCTGAGCGAAACCGAGCGTTTGACGTTGACATCATTACTGGAATACGGCCCGAAAATCCCTCCTGAGAATAACGACGGCATGCTGATGCTGGTGACGCCCCGTGCCGGAACCATCTCCCCTTGGTCCAGCAAAGCCACGGATATCCTCCGCAACGCCGGCGTGACATCAGTCGAGCGGATAGAGCGCGGCATTGCCTACTATTTGAGGGGCGATATCCATCCGGACTCCAGAGTAGCGTTGGCCGACGCACTCCACGATCGTATGGTGGAAATGGTCTGTTTTGAGCTGGAAAAGGCAGAGAGCCTGTTTCAGCACCAGCAACCGACACCCATGATCACGGTGCCCCTGCTCGCAGAGGGGCGGCAGGCGTTATCCCGGGCTAATGTCTCACTGGGGCTGGCCCTTGCGGATGATGAGATCGACTATCTGGTGGGCTGCTTCAATGACCTGCAAAGGGATCCCACCGATGTGGAATTAATGATGTTTGCCCAGGCAAATTCAGAGCATTGTCGCCATAAAATTTTCAATGCCTCCTGGACAATCGACGGCCAGGAGCAGGGAAAATCCCTGTTTGCCATGATCAAAAATACGTTTGAAAAAAGTGGCGAAGGCGTGTTGTCCGCTTATTCCGATAATGCGTCTGTGATTGTCGGCAGTCGTGCCGGCCGGTTTTTCCCGGACCCGGACAATAAAATCTACCAGTTCACGCAAGAACCTGTTCATCTTCTGATGAAGGTTGAAACCCATAACCACCCGACGGCAATCGCTCCCTCTGCCGGTGCCGGTACCGGTGCCGGCGGTGAGATACGCGATGAAGGCGCGGTGGGCAGGGGGTCAAAACCAAAAGTGGGTCTAACCGGCTTTTCAGTTTCCAATCTCAATATCCCCGGTTTTGAGCGCCCGTGGGAAACGGGTTACGGCAAGCCCGACCGGATCAGCAGTGCACTGGATATCATGCTTGAGGGGCCCATCGGCGGTGCGGCATTCAATAACGAATACGGTCGACCCAATCTCTGTGGCTATTTCCGCACCTTTGAGCAGAACTTTAATGGTGAACGCCGCGGCTATCACAAGCCCATTATGATCGCCGGCGGTTACGGCAATATTCGTCAAGAACACATTGAAAAGAAGCTCTTTGAGAGCGGCTGTAAACTGATCGTACTGGGTGGGCCGGCAATGTTGATCGGTCTCGGTGGCGGCGCCGCGTCATCAATGAGCTCGGGCAGCAGCGCCGAGGATCTCGATTTTGCCTCGGTACAGCGACAGAACCCGGAAATTGAGCGCCGCTGTCAGGAGGTGATCGATCAGTGCTGGCAGCGGGGCAATGGCAATCCCATCGCCTTTATCCACGATGTGGGGGCTGGCGGCCTGTCCAATGCTTTTCCGGAATTGGTGAAAGACGGGGGTTGCGGCGGCAGATTTGAACTGCGCGATGTGCCCAATGATGAACCCGGCATGTCACCGTTGGCGATCTGGTGCAATGAGGCCCAGGAACGTTATGTGCTCGCTGTAAGGCCTGAGCAACTGGCTGATTTTGAATCAATTTGCCAGCGCGAACGCTGTCCCTATGCGGTGGTTGGCGAAGCCACCTCTGAAAAGCATTTGCTGCTGAACGATAGGCATTTTTCCGCCAGGCCGGTGGATCTCCCCATGTCAGTATTGTTCGGTAAACCACCGAAAATGCACCGCACAGCAGAAAAGCTGACGGTCACCACGTCCCCTTTTGAACGCACGGACATTGTGCTGGATGATGCCATCGATCGCGTGCTTACCCATCCGGCCGTGGCCAGTAAAAGCTTTCTTATCACTATCGGTGATCGCAGTGTTACCGGCATGGTTGTCAGAGATCAGATGGTGGGGCCTTGCCAAGTACCTGTCGCCGATTGTGCGGTTACCATCGTCAGTTACGACAGCTACTGCGGTGAGGCAATGGCGATGGGTGAACGTTCACCTGTTGCGTTGCTGGATGCCCCGGCATCGGGCCGCATGGCGATTGGGGAGGCGATCACCAATATCGCAGCAGCGGCCATTGACCGGCTTGCTGACGTCAGGTTGTCCGCTAACTGGATGTGTGCCGCAGGCCATCCTGGTGAGGACGAAAAACTGTTCCGCACGGTACAAGCGATTGGCGAAGAGCTCTGTCCAAAATTGGGCATTGCGATTCCGGTCGGCAAGGACTCCATGTCCATGCGCACCACTTGGGAGGAACAGGGACAGAAGAAGTCGGTGACATCACCATTGTCACTGGTTATTTCTGCTTTTTCCCCGGTCTCCGATGTTCGCAAAACACTAACGCCGGAGTTGCGCTCCGACCTTGGCGACACAGTACTGTTGTATATCGATCTCGGCGAAAATCGCAATCGACTGGGCGGATCAATATTGGCTCAGGCCTACAGCCAGCTGGGCGATACACCAGCTGATCTACTGAGCCCCTCGAAGCTCAAAGCTTTTTTCGACGCTATTCAGGCTGCCAATCAAAACGGTGAACTGATCGCCTATCACGATCGCTCTGATGGTGGTTTGCTGGCCACATTGGCAGAGATGGCTTTTGCCGGCAATACAGGTATCAGAATATGTCTCGATGAACAGCCAGGCGATGCACTGTCCATTCTGTTTAACGAAGAGCTCGGGGCCGTTGTTCAGGTGGCTGCAGACCGGGCCGCTTCTTTCAAGCAGCGCTTTGCCGATAGCGCCATCCCGGTCAGTGTCATAGCGACGCTAGACGACACTGACAGTATTGAGATTTATGAGGATGGCGATTGCCTGTTCAGTTCCAGCCGCACGGAATTACTGCGACGCTGGAGTGAAACCAGCTACGAGATTCAAGCGCGTCGAGACAATGAAGATTGTGCCAGGCAGGAATTTGACGGGTTGTTTTTTGATAATCCCGGATTGAGCGCGGCCCTGAGCTATGACATCAATGAGGATATTACCGCCCCCTATGTCAACCGTGGGGCCCGACCTCGCGTGGCTATACTCAGGGAGCAGGGAGTGAACGGGCAGATGGAAATGGCCGCTGCATTTGATCGGGCCGGTTTCGAAACTGTCGACGTTCACATGAGCGATATCCTCGCCGGTCGTGTCGCCCTTGATGATTTCAAGGGATTGGCCGCCTGCGGCGGCTTCTCCTATGGCGATGTGCTCGGTGCCGGGGAGGGGTGGGCCAAGACCGTGTTGTTCAACCCCGTGGCCCGCGCACAGTTTGAGCAGTTTTTTCATCGGCCAGACACGTTCACGTTCGGTGTTTGCAATGGTTGTCAGATGTTATCCAACCTCAAATCGCTGATTCCGGGAGCCGATCATTGGCCCCGCTTTGTCAGGAACCTGTCAGAACAGTTTGAAGCGCGGTTTTCCCTGGTAAGGGTAGAGAAATCACCTTCGGTCCTGCTTGCAGATATGGCGGGCTCCTATATGCCCATTGCCATTGCCCACGGTGAGGGTAAAGTGGAGTTCGCATCATCGGTGGATCCGGAAACATTTGATGGTTCAGGTGCGGTAGCACTGCGATTCCTCGATAATTTCCTGGAAATTGCGGAGACCTATCCGGCCAATCCTAATGGATCGCCCCTGGGTATCACGGGCGTAACCAGCGCCGATGGCCGTGCAACAATCATGATGCCGCATCCCGAGAGGGTGTTTCGTACAGTGACCAACTCCTGGCATCCGGATGACTGGAATGAAGATGGTGCCTGGTTGCGGTTGTTCCGCAATGCCCGGCTATTTGTGGATTGACATTTCCAGCCATAAAAAAACCCGGCATCAAGCCGGGTTTTTTTATGGTCTATGCATGCCTACAGGCTGGCGAAATAGGCGGCCAAATCAAGAATATCCTGATCTGACAGGGGTTTTGCCATGCCTGACATCACCGGATCTGTGCGCTTTCCGTCACGAAAATCTCTTAACTGTTTAGCGGTGTAGCCAGCTTTCTGGCCAGCCAGATTGGGCCACATGTCATTGTTGCTGATACCATTTGCACCGTGACAACCAGCGCAGGACGCGGCTTTATTTTTACCTGCCTCTATGTCACCGGCAGCCAGGGCATACCCCGTAGCAGTTGTCAGCACCAGCGCAAGAATAGTTCCGGTCAGTTTTTTCATTTAATCACTCCAAGCTTGAGATATAAAAAGATCACAAAAACGAAAGTTAGTTCCTTAATCGGTGGCATACAAACAACACGCTGCTAAAGAGCAGAATAGCACCGCCCTGATGAGCTGCTGCTATTGGAATGGGCATATGCAATAACAGGGTTGAAATCCCGAGAGTAACCTGAATTACCAGCAGTATCAGCATCAGTTTAACGCCCGCTCGTATTTCTGAAGATATATTCTCTTGTTTAAGCACATTGAAAACAAAATAAATTATCAGTGCTATCAGCAAATAGGCAAACATCCGGTGATTGAACTGGATTGTCGTAATGTCTTCAAAAATAGCGAGCCAGAAGGGCTCTGTGCCATAAATACCCGGTGGGATAAAACTGTTACCCATCAGTGGGAACGTGGGGTAGGCATATCCGGCATCGGTTCCGGCGACAAAGCCACCGGAAAGTATCATCAGAAAGACAAGCCCAGAAAGAGCTGTAGCGTAACGTCGTAATGTCGGTTTTTCTTGTTGTCGATTCTGTTCCGGGGGGTAAAACAGGCTAAAGGCAACCCAGATAATGTAGCCATAGATAATGACGGCTGTGCCTAAATGTGCTGTTAGACGATATTGGCTGACACTAGGGTTGTCTACCAGACCACTTTTAACCATATACCAACCAAGTAAGCCCTGCAGGCCCCCCAGAACAAACATGATCATAAGTTTTGGCGTCAACCCGGGTTTGATACGGTGACTAAAATAGAAAAATAGAAAAGGTACCAGAAATAGGACGCCAATCAGTCTGCCGAGTAGGCGGTGAGCATATTCGTAAAGAAAAATTCGCTTGAACTCAGGCAGGCTCATGCCGCTGTTGACTTTCTGATACTCGGGGAACTGCTTATATTTGTCGAAGGTCTGCTGCCATTCCTGCTCGTTCAATGGCGGCAGAACGCCGGAAACGGGCGCCCATTCAACAATGGAAAGCCCCGAACCCGTCAACCGGGTAACACCGCCCAAAAGTATCATACTCAGAATAACGGCAGCGCATACAATCAGCCAGGAAGCCAACTGTCTATCATATCGATTCTGCAAATCCATAAGAGATTTATACCTTCCTGTCCAGTGGGGAAGACCATTGACATGGATCTTTGCTAGGAAACCCCGATTAAGTGGTTTTTAAAATACCTCGAGGCGGTAAAAGCCGTGGGCTTACTATCGTCAACTACAGCGATCCAATATTACCAAATACAGACGTGCATTTCCGGCAAAAATGTCCCTCACAGGAATATTTTTGACAATTCCGGTCCGTCAGTTTGCTAGCCTAGCCTTGCTGAACAAGAGGCAATCCTGCAAAGTCATTGAACTTAAAAAAATTCGGAGAGTGAAAGATGCAACAGACGACCGTCAATGGCGTCAGGATTTCCTACCTCGACGAAGGGCAGGGTGATGTGATTATTTTTTTACACGGTCTGGGGGTCAGCAGCAGGGACTGGGCCGGACAGATCGATTATTTTCGCGATCGCTGGCGGGTAATTGCGCCGGATTTTCGAGGGCACGGTGCGTCAGATAAACCCGATAGTCATTACGATATATCGGTTCACGCCAATGATGTTCTCGGGTTGATGGACCAGCTGGGGATTAATCAGGCGCACCTTGTGGGCCTGTCCATGGGGGGAATGGTCGCTTTTCAGATCGCGGCGGATGCGCCACAACGTTTAAAAAGCATGACAATCATCAATTCTGGTCCCGTACTCCCCGACAACACCTTCGCCGCAAAAAAAATGCTCTGGACACGAGTGCTGTCAGTTCATCTGCTGGGTATGCACCGTTATGCCCAAAAAGTGGCAGAGAGTATGTTTCCAGGGGAGGGGAAAGAGGCATTAATCGATATCTTTACCCGACAGATTGCTTCAAACCCAAAAAAAGTTTATCTGAAAAACCTCAAGTCCCTGTTTGGCTGGGGGGTTCTGGAGCATTTGGCCGACATTGAGGTGCCGACCCTCATGTTGACGGGTGACCGGGACTATTCACCAGTAGCGCTGAAACAGGCGGTGGTCGATGCCATGAAAAATGCCAAATTGGTGGTTATTGCCGATACCGGTCACGGGACGCCGATTGAAAAGCCCGGGGAAACCAATGAGGCCATAGTACGTTTCATTGAAGCTGTTTAAGCTGACGATTGAGCTTCCGCTTCAGTTCACTCTTGGTTTTCGAGCCATTATTGAGAATCAGGTTGGCCTTGTAAAACTCCAGCATCCTCACGGCCGCCACATCTGGTTCGATATAAATGTCCGGGGCTTCCTTGGCCAGCTTTTCCCTGATGATACTTTTTTGCATGATCTGGTAGGTGTTGAATACGGCTTCTGACAGGGATGGGAGTTTATTGGATACAGTCCGCGTGCCAATCACATCAACAGCAATCGTAATGTCACAGTCATCGGGCAACAGGTCAAAGGGCACAGGATTTACCGCGCCGCCATCTATCAGTACCTGTCCATCTATGGTGACTGGCTGGAAGAGTCCGGGGAGAGACATGCTGGCACGAATTGCAGGTATCAGCGCCCCATGTTGAAGAACAACCTGTTCCCGGCTCCAGAAATCCGATGCCACAACCTTTAGAGGCGTGTCGAGTTCGGAGAACTGGGTAGCATGAACAGATTGAAAGAGATAATTCAGGAGGTTCTCTACCCGAATCAGTCCCCGGCCACGAAATTGCGGGCTAATAAAATCCAGCCATTTGAACAAGTGTTTCCTGGTGACGAGATGCTTGAGTGATTCATTATCGCGAAGGCTGAACTGAAGAAATATTTGCTTGATTTCGCCTGTTGGCATCCCCGCACAATACATGGCGCCAATTAATGCGCCGATGCTGGTACCAGTGATGAAGTGAGGTTTCAGCCCCATTTCCTCCAATGTCTCCAGAATCAGCAAGTGGCTGATGCCCTTGGCTCCACCCCCACCCAACGCAAGTCCAATTTTTGTCATATAAGGTTCACCTAGTGGTTAATCACAATAGTCGTTGGTTGATTTGAAGTAGAAATTCCGGTTTATTACGCAGCTTTACCATCATAACCGGAAGAAACCTGTGGCAGAAATCCCGCAAATCAAGCTCCATCCTTCCTGGCTGGCCAAACTTGAAGACCAGTTCCAGTTGCCCTACATGGTCAAACTAAAACAGTTTCTGCAGGCCCAGAAAAAGGCAGGTAGAACCATCTACCCCAGCGGATCAAACTGGTTTGCAGCATTCAATAGTACGCCTTTTGACCAGGTCAAAGTGGTCATTATCGGACAGGATCCCTACCACGGTGATAAACAGGCACATGGTCTTTGTTTCTCGGTGCTGCCCGGCGTTGATATTCCGCCATCCCTGCGAAATATTTTTCGGGAGCTGCAGCAGGATTGTGGAATTCAGCCGCCCGGACACGGCTGTCTGATGGACTGGGCTGCCCAGGGTGTGTTTTTACTGAATGCGACATTGACCGTTGAAAAGGGCCGTGCCGGGTCCCATCAGGGGCAGGGGTGGGAACAATTCACCGACCGGGTAATACAATTATTAAACGACCAACGTCGCGGGTTGGTATTTATGCTGTGGGGCAGTTATGCCCAGAAAAAGGGGGCTATTATCGATACCGATAAGCACCTGGTGCTCAGGGCACCGCACCCGTCGCCACTATCAGCCCATCGGGGCTTCCTGGGTTGTGGACATTTTTCTAAAGCGAATCAGTACCTCAAACAACAGGGCCTGAAGCCAGTGGACTGGCAGGGACATGAGGCGGCCCGAGGCAAAGTTTAGGGTTTATCCACCTTCAGTGCGGGTAAATGCCGTTTCGCCCTCAACCAGTTCAACCCTTTTAAAATAGAGGGCATACTGACAATACGCTTTTCCAATGTGTATTTCCCAGGGTAGTCCAGTAGTAGTAGGCCTACCGCCATGGTTAGGATGCCTTGCCCGGGCATGAACAGCATCAGAAAACCACCACACAACAGGATTAAACCCAGCAGGTTTTTCCCAACAAGCAATAAACCCCGGATGACCGGATGTCTTTGTTTCAATGTTGTTGTCTCGCGGTTTTTGTAAAGAAAATAATCCTCTGGAATCATTGCCACCAACCATGGCAAAGCGAGCAGGCTTCCAATAAAGGTAATGAATGACACAATGCTAAGCCATGTCAGCAGCACCTGATTTTCAGATAACCAAGCCAGCATCGTTCGCTCCAAAACATACCAATAAATTAAGTTAACTATAATATTCAACAATATGATATTTATAGTATTTCGTAAGGAATAGATAGCTTTTCAACAACAGGATACTGCTGTGAGCCTATCAGCAGATCATCACTGTCTGCCGCTTCTTTGGTCAACACAACCAACACCTCCAGCCGCTCAGCATCGCAGTGCGCTGTAGACACGATGTTCCCGACAGATTGATTCTGGCCCTGCAGATAACAGGGCATGCCAGGTAGCAGACGATCAGCGGAGACTGGCACTCTGATTCGGTACATACGACGTTTCAATTTCCCCAGATACTTCATGCGTGCGACCACCTCCTGCCCTGTGTAACAACCTTTCTTGAAGCTGATTGCCCCGATCGCCTGAAAATTCAACATTTGCGGTATAAACAGATCAACAGTGTCCACTTCTACATGGCCAAGGCCGGATCGAATATCCATAAGTTGCCAGAGCTCGGTTCCCACGGGTTTTAGTGCATCCCGTAATGCCTTCCATACAGGTGGTACTTTTTCAGCGGGAATAACCAATATGCTTCTACCATCGACCAACGGATACTGGTAGGCCGTATCAGTCGGACTGTTTTTGTCAACGGGTTTTCCGGCGGTCCCCAACAAACAGTAGTGATCACTGATATCAGTCAGCTCAACTTTGAAAAACACCGCATATTTGGTCAACTCGTTGATCAGTGGGGTAACCAGGCTGCGGTGTAACTGAAGCAAAAAGTGCTGGTCTTCAGCATGGAACAGAACAAAGCTGGCCAGCATCCGACCCTTGGCATTACAGCGGGCGCCAGGAGTTGACTCGCCGAGTGCCAGCTGAAGTGCATTACTGGTTATCTGACCTTGCAGAAAACGAGCCGCATCCGGGCCTGTTACTGATATCAGGCCCTGGTGAAGGAGAGGGCTCATAATGCCAACGTCCTCGGCCAACAATGCCTGGAAGTCTGTTGGTGATTCATGGAAATGTATTTGATCATCATTGATGACCGCACCCTGAGTAGATAGGTATCTTTTCCAATCGTTCATGATTTGCCCGGTTGAGGTGAATGTATTCATTCTGATGAGTTTAAACTCAGTTGTTCCATTATAATGCCTGACGTTCTATTTATTGAGACAGAGGCGATCGCCGATGGAAAGAAATCGACTATTTTGGGCAAGTCGACGCGGAATGCTGGAACTGGATTTGGTGTTGCAGCCTTTCCTGGACGACATTTATCCCACTCTCGAAACGGCAGACCAGGAGCGCTACCACAAGCTTCTCGAGTGTGAAGATCAGGATATGTTTGGCTGGTTTTTACGTCGGGAGACCCCGGAAGACCCCGACTTGAAAAAAATTGTGCAGATCATTCGTGACTCAAGATCCCGCCCCGGTTGAGATAGCACTTTATCGTTCGTTGCTGCTGCTGATCTGGATTCTGTCCATTCACAGTCTTGCTGCATGCCTCCTTATTGGCTCGGCAATACCTCTATGGCTGAAGGTTTTAACGATCATCTCGATATTAGTGGGTGGCGCACACGCTTGTCTTATGTGGTACAGACAGCCGGTCAAGCGACTGAGCTGGACAAGCG
>CATLZI010000020.1 GCA_950063125.1 uncultured Porticoccus sp.
CCTATGGTGTCGAATTCCTCATCACTGATCCCGACATCGAAGAATTCATTGAAATCCTCGATGGGTGTCAGGGCATCCACCAGATAGCTGTTGTCCTGCTGGGGACGAATCATGGTGTCTTCGTCCTCATCGGTCTCATCTTCGATGTCGCCGACAATTTCCTCGAGAATATCCTCAATGGTGATCAGCCCGGCAATGCCGCCATATTCGTCAATGACGATAGCCATGTGATAGCGCTGTTCGCGGAACTCCCGCAACAGCACATTCAGCCGCTTGCTCTCGGGGATGATCGTGGCGGGCCTGATCACATTGGCAATTTCGAAATTTTCACGACCGCTCAGTAGCAGCGGTAATAGCTCCTTGGCCAACAGAATGCCGACAATATCATCAGCATTGTCACCGATCACCGGGAAGCGGGAGTGGCTGGATTCGATAACCAGCTCGAGAAGGTCTTCAAGGCTGGTATTTTGCTGAATCACGACCATTTGAGTGCGGGGGATCATGATTTCCCGCACCTGCTGGTCGGAGACATGCAGTGCCCCCTCAATAATTTCCAGCGCATCGTGATCAATAATGCCGTTATCGTAGGCGGAGCGGAGGGTGTTCGCCAGCTCCTCCCGCGATTGTGGCTCCGAGGAAAAGGCCGTGGCCAGTTTGCCTAACCAGGATTTCTCCTGTGTGCCGTTCAAGTCGTCATCAGTCATGAAATATCTGCTGCTCCGGAGCATCATCCTGTTGGTAGGGTGGTGAAAAACCCAGCTTTGTCAGTATACGGGTTTCAAGGGCTTCCATTATATCCGCATCATTATCTTCAATATGGTCGTAGCCGATCAAATGCAGGCAGCCGTGAACCAGTATGTGCGCCCAATGCGCCTCAATGGGTTTGCTCTGCTCGGCGGCTTCGCGCTCGACCACCGGTGCACAAATGACCAGATCCCCGAGCAGCGGAAGTTCTAAATCCGGTGGCAAATCGGCCGGGAAAGACAACACATTGGTGGGGCCCGGTTTGTGGCGATAGCGTTGGTTCAGTTCGGCACACTCTGCTTCACCGACAATTCTCACGCTCAGCTCGGCCGTTTGTCGGGTGCTGGACAGTGCTGCGGTAGCCCAGCAGCGCAGCTGTTTTCTGTCCGGTATCCAGCCCGTTTTACCAGAGGTGTTGTCGATATCGAGCTGAAGCTTCATTGCGGGGGGTCTTTGGCCTCGTCCTGCTCGAAGGCATCATAGGCATCGACAATCTGCTGTACTAGCGGGTGGCGAACCACATCCTTCGAGCCGAAAAACGTAAAGCTGATATCCTCGACGTCCTTGAGCACCTTGCAGACGTGAAGCAGTCCGGAGTGACTGGGTCGGGGCAGGTCGATCTGGGAGGTATCCCCGGTAATTACCGCGGTGGAACTGAAACCGATTCTGGTGAGGAACATCTTCATTTGTTCCCTGGTGGTGTTCTGGCTCTCATCGAGAATAATGAAAGAGTTGTTCAGGGTGCGGCCGCGCATGTAAGCCAGCGGTGCTACTTCAATAACACTCCGGTCAATGAGTTTTGCTACCGTTTCAACGCCGAGCATTTCATACAGCGCATCGTAGAGTGGGCGCAGATAGGGGTCCACCTTCTGGCTCAGATCTCCGGGCAAAAAACCGAGTTTTTCGCCGGCTTCAACAGCAGGGCGCACCAGCAGAATGCGCTCCACTTCGTCTCTCAGTAGCGCTTCCACCGCGCAGGCTACCGCTAGATAGGTTTTGCCGGTACCGGCAGGTCCCACCCCAAAATTGATATCGTGGGTCTGTACGGCCCGGACATAGCGTTGCTGGCTGAGTCCTCTGGGTTTGATATTGCCTTTTTTGGTGCGGATGACCGTCTGCGTTATAGCGTTCTCTGTCTCGGTGACATTGCTGTCAGCTGTAGTCGTGGTCGCATAGTGTTCCATAGGCATTCCGGCAGTGGATTGTTGAATGGCAAGATGAATGTGGTCGGGTGTCAGCTCACGGCTGCGACCGGTTTCCTGATAGAGGTGATGGAGAAGTTGCCCAGCCACGTCAGCTGCGGCATGGTCGCCAATCAGTGCGAAGGTATTGCCTCGGTTGCGAATCTCGATTTTCAGCCGCTGTTCGATGTGTCTGAGGTGTTCGTCGAATTGTCCGCAGAGTGTTGCTAGGCGACGGGTGTCGCTGGGTTCCAGCGTGATGGTTTGTGTTGCAGTCTGAATATTCAAATTTTCCAATAGGCCGCCCTCTGCGGCTACGCATGTAGGGCAAGCATATAACCTTTATTAGGGTCTGAAAACAGTTTTGAGTGAGGTTTATAGGTATTTGCCAGCGCCGTCATTTATGCTGCAGTGTTCTCCGTTGCAGCGATCAGGCGTCCGCGCAGTGAATTGGGCAACGCCTCGATAATGCTCACCCGGGCAAACGTACCTATCAGTTGATGGTCGGTGGCTGAGAAATTGACGACCCGGTTGTTTTCGGTGCGGCCCTGCAACTGGCCGGGATCTTTCTTTGAAATGCCAGTGATCAGGATGGTCTGTTCAGTACCGACCATTTGTTCACTGATGCTCGTGGCATGCTGACTGATCCGGCTTTGCAGGATTTGCAGTCGTTGTTTCTTGAGATTTTCGTGCGTGCTATCGGGCAGATCGGCTGCCGGTGTGCCCGGTCGGGCGCTGTACACAAAGCTGAAGCTGTGATCAAAGCCGATATCCTGAATCAGCTTGAGGGTATCCTCGAAGTCCTTCTCGGTCTCACCGGGAAAACCAATGATGAAGTCCGATGAAATGCTGATATCCGGTCGGATCCGGCGCAGCTTGCGAATTTTTGATTTGTATTCCAGTACGGTATGGCCACGTTTCATGGCCGCCAGAATTCGGTCCGAGCCACTTTGCACCGGTAGGTGGAGGTGGCTGACCAGTTCGGGTACCTCAGCGTAGGCCGCAATGAGACTGTCTGAAAATTCCACCGGGTGGGAGGTGGTATAGCGAATGCGGTCAATGCCTTCAATCCCCGCCACATAGCCAATGAGTTCCGCCAGGTCACAGAGGCTACCGTCGGGCATGCTGCCGCGGTAGGCATTGACATTCTGTCCCAGCAAATTGACTTCCCGCACGCCCTGGCCGGCCAGATGAGCCACTTCCGCGAGTACATCTGCAGCCGGGCGGCTGACTTCCTCGCCTCTTGTATAGGGCACAACACAAAAGGTGCAGTATTTGGAGCAGCCTTCCATAATTGAAACGAAGGCGGTGACGCCATCGGCATCCGGCTGAGGTAACCGGTCAAATTTCTCAATTTCCGGGAAGCTGATATCGACGATGGTGGTGCCGTCTCGCTGTTTCCTTTCGGCCAGCATTTCCGGCAACCGGTGCAATGTCTGGGGGCCAAACACCAAGTCCACAAAAGGTGCGCGCCTGGCAATGGCGTCACCCTCCTGACTGGCGACACAGCCGCCAACACCGATGATCAGTTCCGGGTTGCGGGCTTTGAGGTGTTTCCAGCGACCGAGCTGGTGAAAAACCTTTTCCTGGGCTTTTTCCCGGATCGAGCAGGTGTTCAGCAACAGTACGTCGGCTTCTTCCGGGTTGTCTGTTGCCACCATCTGATGGCTGTCGCCCAGCAGATCGCGCATGCGCGATGAATCGTATTCATTCATCTGGCAGCCGTGAGTGACAATGTGCAGTTTTTTGATTTTTGGCTCGGACATAAATGCTGGCTATGGATACACTTGGCGCGGCCGCACAGTATAGCGGCCGTCGGGGATGAATCCCACAGGGTGTGGTCTGATTGGGTGAAATTTGTGCAGATTGTGGTATTCTTTCGCGCCCTTGATAAACCGGTGAACAGGCAACCTGTATGGCATCAACCCCCATTTACAAAATTGTATTTTTCAATCAGGGTCAGGTGTACGAAATCTATGCCCGGCAAGTCTACCAGAGCGATTTGTGGGGGTTTTTGGAAGTCGAGGAGTTTGTGTTTGGCGAACGCTCCCAGATGATTGTTGACCCTTCCGAAGAAAAACTGAAGAACGAGTTTTCCTCTGTCAAGCGGAGCTTTATTCCGCTGCATTCTGTTGTGCGCATTGATGAAGTGGAAAAAGAAGGTTCCTGTAAAATTATTGAGGCGAAGGGCGGCGCCGGTAATGTCACCCCTTTCCCCTATCCGGGTCTTGCCCCCAAACCAAAAAGCGATCGCTAGTTAACAGGTACCTGTTTGCTGAATACAAAGGGCAGCTTGCGCTGCCCTTTTTGATGTCAGGCGCTTAGGCCTCGAGTTGTTGGTTCACAGAGGCCAGTTTCACGGCATTACAGAATACGGCCATGGCGCGATCAATATCCTCAACGGTGGGAAATGACGGTGCCAGCCGGATATTTTTATCGTCCGGGTCTTTGCCGTAGGGGAAGGTGGCGCCCGCCGGGGTGAGTTTGACCCCCGCCTCTGCAGCCAGCTGGATGACGGCGTTGGCCAGCCCGGGGCGGGTATCGAAAGAAATAAAGTAACCGCCATCGGGTGAACTCCATTCTCCCAGGTCAGAATCGCGGAAGTTTTCCTCAAGGTGTTTCAGCACGCAGGCAAAGCGCGGTCGCAGCAGTTCGGCATGTCGGGCCATGTGGCTGCGCAGTTCCGTCATAGTGCCAATCATTTTCAGATGCCGGAGCTGGTTGACCTTGTCTGGCCCGATAGTGGCAATCCCCAGATGCTTTTTCATGGTATCTAAATTTATTTTGCTGCCGGCCATGAATGCCACTCCTGCACCGGCAAAAGTCACCTTGGAGGTCGATCCGAATTGCAGCACGCTATCTTCGGTACCATGTTTTTCACAGAATTCCCGGATATTGGCCAGTTCGGCAGGTTTATCCACAAGGTCGTGAACTGCGTAGGCGTTGTCATAGAAGACCCGGAAGTTTTTGGCTGCGATAGTCCCCAGTCCGGCCAGCCGTTCGATGGTCGCGGCGCTGTAAATACAGCCGGTGGGATTGGAGTATTTGGGTACACACCAGATTCCCTTGATGCTGCTGTCATTGCGGATCAGGGCTTCCACTGCATCCATATCCGGGCCATTGTCATTCATCGGCACGTTGACCATTTCAATGCCAAATTCCTCGCAGATGGCAAAGTGACGGTCATAACCGGGCACCGGGCAGAGAAACTTGACGGTTTCTTCATGTCGCCAGGCCGAGTCCGGTCCGCTCAAACCAAACTGCCAGGCAAACAGGACACTGAAATACATCAGGGTCAGGCTGCTATTGCCCCCCACCATGATTTCGTCAGAGTTTACGCCGAGGATCTCTGCCGCCAGTTGGCGCATTGCCGGCAAACCGTCCAGTCCGCCGTAATTGCGGGTATCCACACCCTCGTCTGAAACATAATTTCCCTGCAGGATGCCATCCAGCGCATCGGCTAATGACAATTGATTTGCTGAGGGCTTGCCCCGGGTCAGATCGAGATTAAGCTTGCTGGAGACAAAGTTCCGGTGGTTGGCAGAAAGCTCTTCTTGCCAGCGTTGCAACTGTTGACGGTCTGCTTGTTCGACGTACACGGGGATTCCTCTTGACGGGGTTGGGGGTGAAGTTTTGGGTGCTGCGGATAGATACATTCGCATACCTCGAGTGATTATACGAAAAACATAACACTCGGTGGGATGGAATAATGGGCTGTTCAGGCCATTAAATCCAGAACTGCCAGGGACGTTTTTGTACTTCTTTGTCTTCCTTGCGGCGCCCGGGGTTTTGTCGCCGGTCTTTTTTCCCCGGCTCGTATCGGACTTCCTGGCGGGGATCAGAGAAAGAGCGTCTTTCACCTTTTCTTGAATCGGGCCCCTGGTATGCCTCAGTTTGGGTTAATTCCTTTGCCTGAAAGAGGTTCTCTTTGCTTGGCGGGACTTCCTCGAATTTTGGCTGGATAGCCAGCCCCGGTTGAGGTGCCGGGGCTGGAGGGGTCCTGCGAGCGGTGTCCGAAATATCAACTACTTTTTTTTTAGTGTCGCTAACGGCCGCAGGCGCTGCCTGGGGCGGTGTATCGTAGGTATCCTGAACAGCAAAATCGAGATCGGGAAGCATGGTCTTCGATGTCAGCTGTTCCTGGTTTATTTCGCCCAATACAATCTTGGCGTCGTTAATGCTGATTTTATGCAATTCTTCAACGCAGGCATGTAAAAAAAGTCGACTGCAAATCATATTGATGCGTCGAGGAATACCCTCGCTGACTTTGTGGATCACGGGGTAAATGGCATTACTGATAGCGGGGTCTCCTTTCCAGCCAACCTGATTCAACCTGTGTTTGATGTAACCCTTAGTTTCCTCTTCATTCAGGGATGCCAAATGGCAGGCGGCCACGAGTCGCTGGTGCACTTGTTCCATATTCGGCTGCTGAACAATATCCCTGAGTTCTTCCTGGCCCAAAAGAAAAATCTGCAGCAGAGGTTGTCGGCTCATCTGCAAATTGGTGAGCAATCGAAGTTCTTCCAGTGCGGCCGTGGAGAGGTCCTGGGCTTCGTCAATAATCAGGAGGGCGCGCTTGCCGGTTTTGTAGTCGTTGACAAAAAGCCGGGTCAACTGTTGCAGGAGGAGTGATTTATGGTCTGTGTTGGAAGACAGGCCAAATGCATCGGCAACCATTCGCAACAGGTCGTCTGCCCCCAGCTGTGTGCAGACCAGCATGGCGACATTCACTTGATCTTCCCGAAGACTTTCCACAAGATCGCTGACTAGGGTTGTTTTTCCCGTGCCGGGCTTGCCTGTAATCATTACAAAGCCTTCGGCGCGCTGAAACGCATACTGCATGTAAGCCTTGGCTTTGGCGTAACTGCGGTGGTTAAAGCAGAACCGATGATCCGGACTTAGTCGGAAGGGCTCGGCCTTGAGGTCATAAAATTGTTCGTACATGGGAATTGGCCGAATTGTATTTTGGGTTTGAGAGCACCCAGAGTATAAATTGAGCAAATAAAATCAGCAACTTAATGCTTTTGCACTTATGATTTATTCGCTATGACCAAAATTGGCGGGATTGAACGTAAATGGTACCTGTCTATCCTTAAATGTGACGTGAGGAGCGTTAAGTGAGAATTCTATCGAACATAGCCACAGTGGCGGGTATTGCCGGTGTGGTCATCTGTCTGCTGGCTGGTGTTATTCGTCTGATGGGCGATTACTACTTTGTGGGTTTTGAAATACTGACCCTGTTTAATATCGGTGTTGCAGCGATGGTTTTCAGTTGCCTGTTAAAGCTTGAGTATATTGTGCATTCGCTCAAGCGGTGATTTTGCTGCGACGGGCAATGCTCTGAGAACACTTATTTTTCCTGCCTGAGCGCTTTTCTGAGCAGGTGCGGAATCAGTAGCCTCATGGGCATGCGAAGATAGTGTGACCTGATAAATAAAATAAAGCGGGCAAGCCCCAGTAAATGGGTTCTCTGACCAATACAATTTGGCATCATGGCTTTAAGTAACATCCTGTCCATGAGGTATCTGGAAAAACAAAGGGGTTCTGCCTCGGCGGCAATTTCTCCTGTCAGCTCCTCGGGAACAGGCGTTTTAAGTAGCATCTTGGCATAGCGCAGTCCGTAATAGAGTGATCGTGACAGGTGGAGTGTCTTTGCCCGGGCGAGCAGATCGGCCCAGGCGTAGTCTTTCTCCAGGGAATATTCACGCAGTAACGCGTCCAGATCGACAACATCCCGTAGCCCCTGCTCGAAGTCCCCTTCATGAAAAAGATGGGCGGCACTGTGCAGAATCATGTCCTGGAGAGATAGAACATACATTCCCGGATAATCTTTTACTTCAATCACCTGCTCCCATATTTTATTGATATCAGGTTTTGCTGCGGCAGTAGGTGGGAGAATGGTGTGGTGAACATCCAGGTCTGTTTGTCTTTTCAGGTGCTTCAGCGGCGGTAGCTCGTGCATCCAGGTGCGATAATATTTCTGGTCATAGGGGTCTATCTTTGTGCAAAACCACCCGTGTTTGATAAGTGCCTTTTCAGCCTCTTTTAACTGTTCATTCCTGACCAGAATATCGATGTCGCCAAACAGTCGACCTTGAAATGCATCGCGTTCACTCATGACATAAGCGGCACCTTTGAGCAAGGCAAAGGGAATGCTGGCTTCGCTCAGTGCAGTATAAATTTGTAAGATCTCCCACTTCACCGAGCGGAGGTTGCTCGATGACACCAGTTGGGCGCTGTGCAAGTGAGACTGAAGATGCTCAGGCACAAAAGACAGAAGATCTAATGTTTCGACGAGGTGCGCCAGGCGGCTCAATAAATTGCTGCGTCTCGCCTGACGAATAAGCATTTGCCATTCACCGGGTGAAAGTCTGGGGGCACTGTGTTGCGGATCGCGAAGGAAGCGAACCAGGCAGCTTTCCATGATTGACTCAGGCATCAATCAGGTTCCCGAGAGTGGCATAGGCGTCATCCAGATTGTGATAGCTCAATCTGAAGCATTCGCACTGGTCGAGCATGGCTGTCAGCACACTAAAGGCGGTTGAGCCAAGTATGTGATAATTGAAGCTGTTTTCTGCCAGTTCGATAAAAGTCCTGCCCTTGCTCAAAGGTGATAATTCAATGTTCGCGCCCTTGCGGTATTTTGGAAAGATGATGGCGGCCGGCATAGCTGGCTCATCACTTCTTGCCACGCTGCTTGTTGGTGCGCACATGTGGGCAACACTGCCTTTGGCGGTATCGTGTACTGGCGTCCCCACAAAAATGTCATCATTTGCAAATGACCTGACGATATCAATGGATTCGTTTTTAAGGCTTATCGGTCTTGGAATCGGCGTGATTAAGCCGGTTTCAGTCGAAAGCAGTGCCATTTCATCGGACAGTAGCCGCCACCCCTGGCTAACAAGGCCCGCACAGAGAGTACTTTTGCCGCTACCTGGCGTACCCGGAAAAATGATCGCCTTGCCATTTTTTTCCACAACTGCGGAGTGGATAACCAGATATTGGTGTGCATTGTTGGCTACGCACCAGTTGAGTCCCCATTCGAACATGGCAAAAGATTGGGTTTGTGGCAGGGGCTTGAAAGGCAGGTGGCCGTCAAAGGAGAAAATGGCCTGCGGGCGAATCCAGCGCCTGATTATCGACGGAGATTGCAGTGCGATATGGAAATCGACCCGATGGCTATCTTCCAGAGTATAGGCGCCGTAGAGGTCACTGAGATTTTCCGCAACCTTAGGCAGGGTTGATGACAGGTTGACGACGAAGGGACCAATTTTCAAGTTGATGCCTTCTTCTGCGAGCTGTTGTTTGAGTTTTCGAGGCGGTATTGATGAGAGCAGCAAAGGAGCTATTCCTCTGTCGCTGAAATTAGGTGCAAGTCCTGAAGTTTCTGCAAGGTGGTGCAGAGATATTCATCTATTTCTGTTTCAGGCACATCATCCAGCTCCTCTTGGAGCAAGAGACTGAGTTGGTCGTATCGGGTTGGTGCTGCAGCAATGGTGATCAGGATCTTGGCGGCCGTTGCTTCCAGCAAATGGGTTTCCCCCGAAACCGGATTGTACATGACACATTCCTCCTCCCATTGGTGATAGAGGCAGGACTGGCAGGAGGAAGAGAAAGTATCGGCATTATTCATAATGCCGATACTTTAAAGCAAAAACTTACCAGGTTGAATCCAGAAATGATCCGATGTTTCCTGTATAGGGTTCCGGTATGGTTGATGGATCGTTATAAAGCCCAACAAGCTGGCTGGGAGTGATGACATAGGTTATGCCGCTATGCGAAGCATTCAGGAGCGCTGCTACAAAATGGCCTGCAAAGTTGCCTGTGCTGCCGCCGGTATTTTCATTCAAAATGGTAGCCATCGGCAGGTGGCAGACACTGGCGAGCCCGGAGGGACAGCCCAAGCCATAATAACCCAGTGCTTCAGAGAGAGTTGTCCCTTCTACGTAGCACTCAGGCTGATTTTTGCTATTGCGGCCACATTTTTTCTTTTTCCCGCTGCCACCTTGGGTGTAGGTTGCTTTCGGGTCATAAATGCCATACTGAAAAGGCGTGCTGTTCCAGTCTGGCTCACTGCCGCCTACGTTTTTCCAGCCGCCGGGGCTCCAGCCGGGGCTGCATTGGCCCCTATCCTGGTACAAATGTCCGGACATCATGTTGGACAGGCAGGGGGCCCCCAGCGCAGAGGGGCTGGCGAGGGACAGGAGGACCGGCGCCGCAGCACCGATACGGGAAAAGTTGCGGCGCGAGATATTTACTGAAGAATTGGGTTCGGCACCCTTCTTGGTTGCATGATTTTGTGAGTCGTTTTCCATTTCTCCAAACCTGTATCTACGGGGTTTTATTTGATATAAAAATTATCTTGCAATAAATGGGCCATTATTTTTTAATATTTATTAATCAGTGTGTTGCGATCATAGAAACGAGTTTTCTTTTTGGCAAGGTAGTCGGCTGTCTCGCGATGTAAAAAAAGCTGACAGCTGCGACTATCCAGATAATCTATTTTAGTGATGATAGTCGATACAATGCTTTCTGGTATGACCTTTGGGGCGCCTAGAGCCGCCATATATCGATATTTTCTTCTTTAAATAGAGATCTATCGAGCATCGATTTAACATCAATGATAGTAGCATTTTCAGCCATGATGCTGCCAAACTCAGCGATAGAGAGTTTTTTGTAGTGCTGGTGAGATACTGCCAGAACCACCGCGTGGGCGTTCTTGATTTGATCCCAGGGGGTAAGTTCCACACCGTACTCCTCAATGGCCTCGCTACTCTCTGCTATGGGATCATGAACAATGATATTGCAGTGGTATTCCCTGAGCTCTGTGATGATATCTGCAACTTTTGAGTTTCTGAGATCGGGGCAGTCCTCTTTGAATGTCAGTCCCAGGATCACTACATTGGCATCGCAGACGGGGTGGCCTTTCTTGACCAGTTGTTTGACAGTCTGCTCAGCAATGTATTTGCCCATGCCATCGTTAGTTTGTCGGCCGGCCAGAATAACCTGGGGGTGGTGGCCCTCTGCTTCGGCTTTAAAGGTGAGGTAGTAGGGGTCGACGCCAATACAGTGTCCACCCACCAATCCGGGGCGGAACGGCAGGAAATTCCATTTTGTTCCCGCTGTTTCCAGAACGTCAAGCGTGTCTATACCGAGTTTATGGAAAATAAGGGACAGTTCGTTCATCAGTGCAATATTAAGATCGCGCTGAGTATTCTCAATCACTTTCGCTGCTTCAGCTACCTTGATGCTGGCAGCCCGATAAACTCCGGCCGTAATAATCTGTTCGTAGGTTTGGGCCACTTTTTCCAGGGTCTCGGGGGTGTCACCAGAGACTACTTTGACGATGGTTTCCAGCCGATGAACTTTGTCACCGGGGTTGATGCGTTCCGGAGAGTAGCCAATAAAAAAGCCATTTTGTCCGTCCTCACTGACTGCGCCGGGCTTGCCAAGCCAGGGCATCCCGGATACCGACTCCAATATGGGTGCGCAGGTTTCTTCAGTACAGCCCGGATATACGGTTGATTCATACACGACAGTGGTGCCTGGACTGAGGTGCGCTGCAATGGTTCTGGATGCCCCGTGAACAGCCCTCAGGTCAGGTTTGTGAGCCTGATCAATGGGGGTGGGGACGGCGATAATAATAACGTTGGCTTCCGCTAATTTGGCGGGATCATCAGTGAGTTCAAGGTGGGAGGCTGCGGCCAGGTCTTCTGGTGCTACTTCTCCACTGGGGTCTTTCCCCGAAAGATAGGCGGCCAGTTTTTTCTTGTCGAGATCAAAGCCAATGGTTGGCAGTTTTTTGCCAAATGCGACGGCCAAAGGCAGACCTACATACCCTAATCCAACTACTGCTACTTTCTTCACAATATCTCCCGTGTCCCTATGAGACGGTTGACGAATTATTTTTTAATCCGCTGTCTTTTTTAAAAACCAATCCAGCGTAGCCTGTAACCCCTGATGGACGTTATGAGATGGCTTGTATCCGAGCAACGAGTTGGCCTTTTCAATGTTTGCCCGTGAGTGTCGAACATCGCCAGGGCGCAATGCCCGGTGCGTGGCAGTCAAGCTGTTGATATTTGGGTAATGACTCCCGAGAAGCATTTTTATCGAAGAAAAAAGCTCGTTCAGACTGGTTTGATCGCCGCACGCGACATTATATATCTGATTGATGGCGGCCGGATTTTCAGTGGTTGCGGCCAGCAGGTTAGCCTGGACGGTATTGTCGATAAAACAAAAGTCCCGTGATGTTTCCCCGTCACCATTGATGAAGCAGTCTTCTCCGGCCAGCAGTTGCCCGAACCACTTGGGTATGACAGCGGCATATGCGCCGTTTGGATCCTGTCTTGGCCCAAAAACATTAAAGTAGCGGAGGCCTATGTTTTCCATGCCATAAGTTCGGGCGAAGACGTCCGCATACAGTTCGTTCACGTATTTGGTGACGGCGTAGGGTGAAAGTGGGCGCCCAATTTCATCTTCGACTTTGGGAAGTCCGGGATGGTCGCCATAGGTGGATGACGAAGCTGCATACACAAAGCGCTTTACCTTGGTATCCCTTGCTGCCACCAGCATATTCAGAAAGCCATCAATATTTGAACTGTTGGTTGTAATGGGGTCTTCAATCGATCTTGGTACGCTTCCCAGCGCTGCCTGATGAAGAACGATATCGACATCCTTGCATGCATTTATACAGTCATTCAAGTTACGGACATCGTACGGGTAAAAGGTAAATCTGTCCCAGTTTTTGCCGCTTTCGGCTTGCACGTCGTCCAGGTTGGATTGATGTCCGGTTGAGAAATTATCAATGCCGACAACCCGTTGCTCCAGTTCAAGCAAGGTTTTGAGGAGGCTGGAACCGATAAACCCTGCAACACCAGTAACTAGCCAGGTTTTCGGTTTTGATCTTAGTGATTGCTGTAGATCGCTGTACGATGTCACCGATATATTCCTTGATTCGTGGGTGGCCAATCCATATGTTCCGATTGTCTCGTCCACCATAAAGCGGTAGATGGAAGGGCGGTAACTGATAGTAGTCAGCTGGGCTTTTTGGTTGAATTGCCTTCGGGCAAAAGTACTGCTGCGATTACCTCGGCAGCATGTCCGATTAAATTTAAGGTGCTGAGTATAGTGTTAAAGGCAGTTCTGATCCAGAATCCGCTAGTGTGCAAAATCTGTTGCTGAATGGAGACGCTTTATGATCGACGGGATCTTGATATTGGATCTGCAGGTTCCCGCATGAATGTGGGTGTGCCCAGCTATCTGTTCGCTTTTTTTGCCTATTTGGTATTGGCAATCCTGATCAGCTTTTCATGGCGGGGAAGACCGCAGGGGGCCCTGATCATTCTCGCTGCCGTCTGTTCGACGGTTTGGGCTGGCGCTATTGCAGCTGGCGAGTTCGGTGCCCGGGTTTCCTTTGAGATGATACAGCTGGCTGAACTGTCGAGAAACCTGTCCTGGTGTCTCTTTCTGCTGGATGTTCTCTGTAAAAAAGATGGTGAAAGTCCCCGCGGAGCCCTGATATTCCGGCTTTCGCTGGGCTGCTCTGCAGTACTTCTACTGCTGGGTATCCTCTTTACAACGCCACTTGCTTCCAAATATCTGCCCGTATCAGAAACGCTGTTTCGTGAAATTGTGCTGGTGCTGTGGGTGGTGCTTTCCCTCACGGGGCTGATTCTGATTGAGCAGATTTTTCGCAACTCCGGTGCCACCCAGCGATGGTCGACAAAATTCTTGTGCCTTGGTATCGGCAGTTTTTTTGTCTACGACTTTTTTATGTACTCAGATGCGCTCCTTTTCAAGCGCATAAGCCTTGATTTATGGGAAGCCCGCGGCCTCGTGAACGGGATGGCCGCACCGCTTATCGTCATCGCCATTGCCCGAAACCCGAAATTTGAACTGAATATCCACGTGTCCAGGCATGTGGTTTTCCATACCGCAACGATCATGGGAGCGGGTGTTTATCTATTGTTGATGGCCACTGCCGGTTACTTCATCCGTTATTATGGCGGTACCTGGGGTAGTGTGCTGCAAATCGTATTTTTCTTTGGTGCGGCAGTCCTGCTGGTTACCCTGATGTTTTCCGACAAGATTCGTGCTCAGGTAAGGGTCTTGCTGAGCAAGCACTTCTTTTCCTACAAGCACGATTATCGCGAAGAATGGCTTAAGTTTACCCAGACGCTTTCAGGTAGTGACGACAGTGTGCCGGAGCGGGTGATTCAATCCATTGCGAAGCTGACGGAAAGTCCAGGTGGCATCCTGTGGGAAAAAAATGATGCTGGACATTTTAGTGTTCTGGCTCGCTGGCACATGCCGGAACCTGATTGTGCGGATGCGAAATCGTTAGATTCTTTGACGTTGTTTATGACGCGAACTCACTGGGTTATCGACATCGATGAATATAATGAAGATCCCGAAAAATATGCGGGTTTGCTCCTGCCGGAGTGGTTGCTGAAGATTCGAAATATCTGGCTGTTGGTCCCCCTGATACTTCGGGATGAGTGCCTGGGGTTCGTGCTGGTCAGGCGCTCGGATTTGTATCACGCAATTAACTGGGAAGATCGGGATCTTTTGAAAATGGCGGGCCAGCACGCGGCCAGCCATTTGGCGCAATATCGGGCAGATCAGGCACTGATTCGTTCGCGACAGTTTGAAGCGTTTAATCGGCTGTCTGCCTATATTGTTCATGATTTGAAAAACATCCTGGCCCAGCAATCGCTGATTATCACCAATGCAGAAAAGCACAAACACAAGCCTGAGTTTATCGACGATGTTCTTGCCACTGTAAAAAATTCCGTTAGTAGAATGACCCGGCTTATGGAGCAAATGAGAAGCGGTGTTCGGGGAGATTTGGCGGAGGATATCGAGCTTGGCAGTTTGCTGGCAAGGCTGGTCAGGGCCGCTTCTACCAGGGAACCAAAACCTGTACTTGGATCAGTGGCCAGTGATGCGGTGGTGCGCGCGGATCGCGAGCAGTTATCGACTGTATTTGGCCATATCATTCAAAATGCCCAGGACGCCACCCCGGCAACAGCAAGAGTTGCTGTCAGCGTAGAGAGGCAGGGGCAGACTGTTCA
>CATLZI010000021.1 GCA_950063125.1 uncultured Porticoccus sp.
AGGTATTCCGACTGTGCGATCGCATCGTGATTCAGTTCGGTTTCGGACAGGGTTTCACTGATGCCCAGATAGGTGTTCATGGAGCGTTCGGCATCGGGTGTGATCAGTACCAGGCATTTTCCGGTAATACCGTTCGGCAGTTCACCGTTGGTATGGTAATCCACGCCGGCATTGCCCAGGTCATCGAGGTAAAAGCGGCCGTTGTCATCGTCGGCCACCTTGCAGGAGTAGAATGTCTTGCCACCAAAACAGCTAACCGCAATGATGGTGTTGGCAGCGGAGCCGCCGCTCGCTCTGCGGCAGGCCGTCAGGTGATCCGAGAGTTGCTCCACCAGCTCGGACTGGCGTTTCTCATCGACCAGGGTCATGAGTCCCTTGTCAACGCTGAGCTGTTGCAGATCGTTATCGGTGACTTCTATCTCAGTATCCACCAGCGCGGCGCCGATACCATAGACGTGATATTTCTTTTTCATAAATTTCTGGCATTGAGAAAATCAAGGGGGCAGCTATTATGCCCCGCTGACGTCAGGAGTAAAGGTCGCCGGGTACATGCGGTTTTGACGATTTGGTAATTTGCAGGAGAACATGGTGGCCAGAAGGCGAAAGAAAAGCAGCAAACGGGTGACCAGGGTACGCAGCGGACGACGCTGGCTAACAGGTTTGCTGATATTGCTAATCCTGATTGCGGCGGTGTCACTGCTGGTGCTCGACGCCATGGTGTACCAGAAGTTTTCCGGGAAAAAATGGTCCCTTGCTTCCCATGTCTACAGCCGGGCGCTGGAGCTGTACCCCGGCCAGGCGCTTGCCCGTACAGATTTGCAGTGGGAGCTGGAGAAGCTGGGTTACCAGCGGGTCGGTGCCGCAAAAAAACCGGGGCAATACAGCGTGGCTGCCGAACGAATCGAGCTGTTTTCCCGGGGGTTTGAGTTTTGGGATGGCAAGGAATCCCCCCAACTGATGCGGTTGAGTTTTGCCGGCCAGAAAATCCGTGCGCTGACCGACGCCACTGGCAATCCTGTTGATCTAGCCCGACTTGAGCCGATGGTGATGGGCGGCATCTACCCTGCCCACAAAGAGGATCGGGAGTTGGTTAAGCTCAGCCAGTTGCCGCCTTCGCTGGCCGATGCACTGCTGGCTGTGGAGGATCAGAACTTTTACGACCATTATGGCGTTTCTTTTCGGGGCATTGCCCGCGCCATGCTGGCGAATCTGAAACAGGGCCGTGTGGCCCAGGGTGGCAGTACCTTGACCCAGCAGTTGGTGAAGAATTTCTACCTGAGTCACGAACGCACGCTGTCGCGGAAACTGATGGAAGTGGTCATGGCTGTCATGCTGGAAATGCATTTCAGCAAGGACGAGATTCTCGAAACCTACATCAATGAAGTCTATCTGGGGCAGTCAGGTGCTCGAGCGGTGCACGGCTTTGGTTTGGCCAGCCGCCATTATTTCCAGCAGTCGATAACCGATCTGGATGTGCACCAGGTAGCGCTGCTGGTGGGTATGGTCAAAGGCGCTTCCTACTCCAATCCGTGGCGTCAGCCGGAGCGGGCCATGGCTCGTCGCAATCTGGTGTTGGGAATGATGGCTGAGCAGGGTTTGCTGGATGCCGAGAGGGCACGCCTGGCTCAGCAGCAGCCGCTGGATGTGATGGCGCAGTCTGATGGAGGTGGCCGTTGGCAGTACCCGGCGTATCTGGATCTGGTGAAACGCCAGCTGCGTCAGGATTATAAGGAGTCCGACCTGCAGACCGAGGGGCTGCGGATCTTCACTCACTTTGACCCCCAGGTACAACGCAAGCTGGAACAGCGGGTGGCCAGCCGTATCGACAACCTTGAATCCGGTTACCGTATCGAGCAGGGCAAGTTGCAGGGCGCCGCCGTGGTTGTCCGGGTCGGAGCCGGTGAAGTGATCGCCGTGGCCGGTGATCGGCAGGCGGGTTATGCCGGCTTCAACCGCGCCCTGGATGCCCGACGCCAGATCGGTTCCACGATCAAACCGGCGGTTTATCTCAGTGCCCTGTCCCAGCCATCTCGTTACACCATCGCATCGATGATTGACGATAGCGAGCTATCCGTGAAGCTGCCCAATGGCGATGTCTGGCAACCAAGGAATTACGAGCGAGAGAGCCACGGCCCGGTGCCGCTCTATGAAGCGCTGGCCAATTCCTATAATCAGGCTACCGCCCGATTGGGGATGGATATTGGCGTCGATCGCGTGGCCGAGACGGTCAGGCAGCTGGGTTATCAGGGCTCACTACCGGAACTGCCATCGCTGACCCTGGGGGCTGTGGCCATGTCTCCTCTGGAGGTCTCCCAGCTTTATCACACGATTGCAGCAAATGGTTTCTACTCGCCACTGCGGGCCATCAATTCGGTATTTACCTCCGTCAATGTGCCACTGAAGCGCTATCCCTTTGAGGGAGAACAGCGTCTTGATCCAAAATCCATGCACCTGCTGCACTATGCATTGCAGGTTGTCTTGCGCGAGGGTACCGGGAAAACGGCCTATCAGCGGTTGCCGGAGGACCTGATGTTGGGTGGAAAAACCGGTACCACTAACGATCAGCGAGACAGCTGGTTTGCCGGCTTCAGCGGCAATTATCTGAGCGTGGTCTGGTTGGGGCGGGACGACAATGGCATGATGCCATTGACCGGCGGCACTGGTGCCCTGCAGCTCTGGACCGACATCATGACGACGCTGGACAATCGCTCCATGGTTTTCAATCAGCCTGAGGGCGTCAGCTATTATTGGGTCGAGCCCGAGGCGGGCCTCCTCAGCAGGGAGGGGTGTGCTGGCGCCAGGTACCTGCCTTTTATCGATGGCAGCCAGCCCACCCGACAAAGTACCTGTCGTCCGGACAGGATTGATATTGACGGCGTCATGGATTGGTTAAAGGATAAATTTCGATGGTAAACCCTATCCCTAAAGGCCCCCTGTTGGTGGTGTGGATGGTCGTTGCGCTGGTCAGTGGTTGTGCGCCTGTTTATGCGCCCATCAGTGAGTCGGGTTCCACCTCGCCATCGGAGTCTACCTCACCGTCGCCAGAAACCGAGCGGTCTCCGCCGGTTGCTGTGCCCGATGACGAGGATCGGCGAATTACCCCTTCAGAGCCGGTTCAAGTGGCGCCGGGTGGTGCGGTAAGACGCCTGCTTGAAGAGGCCTGGCGGTACAATAAAGCCGGGGATTACGATCGCTCGAATGCCGTGGCTGAGCGAGCGCTACGTATTAATCATACGGAGCCGGAGGTCTATCTCGTGATGGCGTCCAACTATTTTGCCATGACCCGGTTGAGCCTGGCGGAACAGCTGGCGCGACAGGGACTACCTCTGGCCGGGCGGAATCCGACCGTCAAGGCTGACCTCCAGTCACTGCTCGCGCGCATCAGTGCACTTAAGTAGCACGACAGTAGCGCGATTTTCTTTGGATGTTGAGATCGACTTGTTTTTCCAGTTATTTCAGAACACTATCAGCATTTAAACAAAATCAAGCGTGACCAGCCACTCGATGAATAACAGCGGATCGACCGACAACTTGCGAGCATACCCTGACAGGGGGCTGACCGCTGTGCGTGAAATGACGCTGGCTTTCTCGCGGGATGCCATTAAAACGTTTCTGCACACCGTCCACGATCGTCTCATCGACTATGCCCAGAAACCCTCTGAAGAAACACGGGGTTTCGAGTTCCTCCATGCAAGGTCGCAAATCAGCAACCGGCACAATGAAATACTGCGTATTTTCGTGCGCGAGATGGATCGTTATTTTGATCTGTTCGCCTCCGGCGAGTTGCATGATCCCGCAGTTGAGGGCAGTGGTGATGAAACGCTGGCACTGATGAATCAGGATGTGCTTGAGGAGGATCTGGCGCTGTCGGCAATTCGCACCAGGGCCAGTGTGGATTATACGGAACCGTTGTGGGTGCTGACGCGCCGCATGAGCAGACTGGTCGGGGGAAAAAGCACGGAGCACCGGGTGCCTGTCTCGCCGGGATGTTTCTGTCAGGCGTTGCAGCGATCCCTTGCGGATATCGATATCGAATTGCCCGTAAAGCTGGTGATTTACAAATTGTTTGACCGCCAGTTTGTCAGGCAACTGGCGGAGCTCTACGGGCAGTGCTCTGTGAGACTCGAAGAACTCGGTGTGCTTCCGGATCTTCGCTATCAGATCCACAAGGCAAGATCGGCTGACTCTGCCCGGTTCACCGGGGCGCAGCCGCAACAGCGACGTACCCCTCAGCCGCCGCCATCGCTACAAATCCCGACACTGGAGGGTGTGGTGTCACCTGCCCCGCTGGCGCTGCCCTCGGAGCAGCTTTCCCCCGCCGAATACCAGAACCAGCTGCTCGACAGCATCCAGCTATTGCAGGATCGCCTGGTGGCTCGAACACCGGGTCAGCGACCTGAGCCCCCCGGGCAACCACTGCAATATTCGGCGCGTCAGCTGGTTGAGGCGGCGGTTCAATTGCAGCAATTCAATCAGTTGATGGCTGCGGACGTTCTGGAAACTGCCCGGGAAATCAAGCCGTTTGACATAGCGAGTGCCAGAGAACAGCTGGTCAGCCAGCTCCAGCAAATCACGGATTCGGAAGAGGCGCCGGCGCTCGGCACAGACGATGCCCGTATTATCGACCTGGTGGGCATGCTGTTCGAGTACATCCTCAATGATGAGCAGATTCCCGACTGCGTCAAGGCCCTGCTCAGTTACCTGCATACACCTTTTTTAAAACTGGCGTTTGCCGAGGCGGACTTTTTCCGCCAGCAGGATCATCCGGCCCGACTGTTGTTGAATGCGTTGGCCGATGCCGGCGCCAAATGGGTCAGTAACGATGGCTCCTGTGAATTCGACATGCTCGAACAAATCAGAAAAACGGTTCGTTCCGTGCTCGATCATCAGGACGTCGATACCCGGTTAATGGCGTCGCTGTTGATGAGCATCAATAGCTTCGTACAGAAAGTAGAGCTGCGGGTGAAGCTGCTGGAGAAACGGGCCATGGAGCAAGCCCGTGGTGAAGACCAGTTGTATGAAGTCAAACAGCAGGTCAACCGGGAGATTCACCAGCGTGTTGCTGAAAAAGATATCCCCTCCGCTCCCCTATTCTTCCTGTTGCAGCCCTGGACCGATTACATGGTGCTGGTACTGCTCCGTTTTGGCGATGCCAGTGAAGCCTGGAGACAGAGTCTGGAACTGATTGACGATATGCTCTGGGGACTCGAGTTGACGGGCGCCGAGAGTGAATGGCGGCGCTGGCGTCAGCATTACCCCTGGATGGAGTCACAAATCCAGAAGGGTTTCGACATGATCGGCTACGACGCCAATAAAGCGTTCAAGCTGAAGCGCTCCATTGATCGTATTTATCAATTGCGAGAGAAAAATCTGCAGCCAGAGGCCGCACCCGCAGAGCTGCGCAACAAGCTAGTGCAACTGGCTGAGCGGCGTGCAAATGAGCGCACCCGGTCCACCGATCAGGAGAAGGTCGTGCTGGAAAAATTGCGACTGCTGGAGTTTGGCAGTTGGTTTCAATTCCGCGACGGGCGCCGTGAAAAAGTGGCCTGGTTTAATCCGGACTCCATGCAGTTTCTATTTGTTGATCAAACAGGCAAGCGCACCGGCATGAAAAGTGGTCAGCAATTGGCGCAGGCAATACTCACCGGTGATCTACAAATCGTGACAGGCAAAACCAAGCCGTTGGTGGAGCGCACCATGGAGACCATTTTTAAGGATTTGAACCTGCAGGTTCAGTCAGTTTCCCAGAAGGGCCGCCATGTGGGTTGAGCAGGAGCGCAGGTGCTCAACGCGCCACCAGCTGAATGTTCAGGTTGACGTGGTCGATCAGTTCAGCAGAGGTTTGCTCGGCATGCTGGTGGATGTTCATCTTGAGGGGTTTCTGATGATGGGCGAGCTGTCTTTCCGGCCGGACCGGCTCTATCAGGTGGCTCTGGTCGCCCATGCCCCCGATCATCAGCTCGAGGTTATTCCGATGGGAATTGATTGTCTGTGGACCCGGGCCATGGGGCAGCAGGACAGGGTTTGGGCGGGCTGTCAGATCATTGATCTTGCCCCGCAGGCCGGGGAACAGCTTGCGCAATTGATTGAAACCTTTGCTACCGATCGCTCGGCTCACGCAGACCGGGCGCTCTATTGACGACGACTGGCTGACCGGGTCAACAGCATCAGCTTGAAACTGCGGTTTTCATCGAACTTTTCTACGTTGAAGTCCGCCTCCGCAAAACGCTCCAGTGGCACGAAACGATTCACCACAAACAGCGCACGTCCGCCGCTGCGAAGCAGCCTGTGGCAACTGCTGACAAAGCGTCTGGTCAGTCCGTGGTCGGTGTTGAAGCCCTGGTGAAAGGGTGGATTGCAAATCACGGCATCGAAGCGCTGTGTCAGACTGTCCCCGCAGTTCGATGCGACGACCGCGCCTTTAATCTGCTGTTCAGTAAAGTTTCTCTGGCACGAGGCAACGGCGGCGGCATTGTTGTCAGTGGCGGTGATTTCGGCATCGGTCAACTGTGCCGCCATGACAGAGAGATAGCCGTAGCCGCAGCCGAGATCAAGAATGCTGGTTGGCGGCCGATCGAGGCTCTGGAAAAAATCCTTCAGGTGTGCCGCCAGAAAAGCACTGCCCTGGTCAACCTTATGCCAGCCGAACTGCCCGGGTTTGCTGAACAGCAGCCTGTCCTGCCAGGCGACACAGGGCCTGATCAGTGGATATTGCTGGTCATCCAGAGCCGGTTCTGTGGAGGTCAGATGATGGATGCGGGCTCGGTAGAGGGCGCCCTGCTTTTCCGGACGCTGCTGATCACCAAAATAGTGCCCTGCTTTTTCGGCATAGGTCTTGATGCCATCGTTTTTCGCACCGGTCATGGTCAGTACGCCCCCGGCTGGAAGCAGACGGCGTGCCTGGTTGATGATGTGGTGCACAATCGGTTTTTCCTTGGACACCCGATAGAGGATCTGGCTGAAACTGCCATCCGCGAAATGGCTGAAGTCAAAATCGCTGAATTCACTGTCAATACCCTGTGCACGACTGCTTTCGTAGAGGTCGTGGCGATTGGTTACCAGCAGGACGTCCCGATTTTGCAGTTCGTTCAGTGGCGCATCGTGCAGGTTCTCGTCAGTCACCAACAGTTGCCGGCCCGACTCCTGTCGGAGCGGATCGAGCAATAATTGAAAGGCGGGATCAGTCAAGGGTGTTTGCGCTCGCAATTTCGGTTTTTGTCAGTGCCCGGTATTCGCCGGGCTCAAGGGTGCTATCCAGCTCAATGCCCCCTACGCGGAGTCGGTGCAGTCCAATAACGCTGTTGCCGAGGGAGGCGAACATACGCTTGACCTGATGGTATTTGCCTTCGCTGATAGTGAGCAGCGCCTCGGTGTTGTCGATGAATTCCAGCGTGGCTGGTAGACAGCGGCGTTTTTCCCCCGCCAGCCATAGCCCATTGGCAAATTTTCCGATGATGTCTGTATCGAGGGGCTCGGCGACCATGACCCGATATGTCTTCAGACATTGGCTGCGGGGCGAAGTAACCCGGTGGTTCCATTGACCATCATCCGTGATCAGTAGCAGACCGGTGGCATCGATATCGAGGCGACCGGCAATTTGCAATTGATCCGGCCGTGGTTCATCCAGCAAATCCAGTGCGGTCGGGTGCTTGCCGTCCCTTGTGACAGATACCACCCCGGCAGGTTTGTGCAACATGAAATAGCGTGCCACAGGTTTGCTGACAGGGTGCTCATCCACACAAATCCTGGCGTCATCTCCGATGGTCAAGCCCGGGTCGCGGGCAATTATTCCCTCGACTTTTACCCTGTTGGCCCTGATCAGGTGCTTGACCTGGGAGCGGCTGAAGTCGGTGGCATTGCTGATGAATTTGTCTAATCGCAAGCGTGTGGCAGCCATTGGTGAATACCCTGCAAGTGTGCTGGATGGGCGACGTCCGGGCAATGCCCTGTCGGCGGGTCAGCCCCGGAGGCTGATGATTTCCCAGCCGCGCTGTTCCGCCACCTGGCGCAACGCGTCACAGGGGTCGACAGCGACGGGTCGATCGACAATCTGCAGCAGCGGCAGGTCGTTGATGGAGTCGCTGTAAAAGCAACTGCCGACCAGGTTGTGTCCAGTCTCTGCCAGCCATGCTTCAAGGCGTACGACTTTGCCCTCTCTGTAGCTGGGAATGCCGGATACCCGCCCGGTATAGCGACCATCCTGCTGCTCCAGCTCAGTGGCAATCAGCTCGGTAACACCCAGTTTCCGGCAGATGGGTTCCACCACGAAACGGTTTGTCGACGTGATGATCATGACAAGATCGCCCTGCTCCCGGTGTTTCTGCAATAACCGTTCGGCACTCGGCAGCCACATCGGTGCAATCACCTCCTCCATGAACTGGCTGTGCAGTCGGGCCAATTCGGCCGGTGTCAGTGTTGCCAGTGGTTGCAGGGCAAAGGCAAGGTAGTTGTCCATATCCAGAACCCCGTTCAGGTAGTCCCGATAGAACTGGTCATTCATGCGCCTGTAATGCGCTTTATCCACGATCTGGTGGTTGACGAGGAACTCGCCCCAGCCGTGATCACTGTCGCCTGCGATAAGTGTGTTGTCGAGGTCAAAGAGGGCAAGCGCCATGGGTTTCCCGAGAATGGTTAGTCAAAAAGGCGGCCTAGCTTACCCATAGATAAGGCTGTCCTCAACTAACTATTTGATGTAACTTCGTGGATAGGCGTTATTATTAAAATAACAGGGTAAGGGTTGGTTCGGTGGTCGATCGAGAAGGTTTTCGCCCCAATGTGGGCATCATGATTTCAGATGGTGCGGGCAGGTTGTTGTGGGCCAGGCGTATTGGCCAGGATGCCTGGCAATTCCCCCAGGGCGGCATCAATCCCGGAGAAAAACCGGAACATGCCATGTATCGCGAGCTGTATGAAGAAATAGGCCTGGAGCCTGATGACGTCGAGCTGCTCGCCTGTACCCGGGGCTGGTTGCGTTACCGGCTGCCCAGAGCGATGCAGCGCAGACACAGCAAGCCACTGTGCATCGGCCAGAAGCAGAAATGGTACATGTTGAAGCTGCTGGCCGAGGAAGATCGCATTAGACTGGATCTCAGCGGCAAGCCGGAATTTGATCATTGGCAGTGGGTGAGTTATTGGTATCCGGTCAATCAGGTTATCGAGTTCAAGCAAGAGGTGTATCGCCGGGCATTGAAGGAATTGGCACCCATGCAATGCGAACTGGAGCGTCAAAGCTAGATGCTGGAATCACTCAGGAACATTGTTCAGCAGGTTAACGCCGCCAAGGACTTTGGCGAGGTGTTACGGCTGATTGTTCAGCTGGTGAAAGAGGTAATGGATACCGGCATGTGTTCGGTCTACCTCTACAGCCCGAGCACCAATAGCTATGTATTGATGGCCACCGATGGCCTCAATCCAAATTCGGTGGGCAAGGTTCATCTGTCCAGTAGAGAGGGGCTGGTGGGGCTGGTGGCATCGCGGGCCGAACCGATCAATCTCGAAGAAGCCGAAGCCCACCCAAACTTTGCCTTTTTCCCCGAAACGGGAGAGGAGCGTTTCCGCTCTTTCCTCGGTGCTCCCATTATTCACCACCGGAAGGTGCTCGGTGTATTGGTGGTGCAACAGCAGGAACGCCGTCGCTTCGACGAGAGTGAAGAATCCTTTCTGGTAACCGTTTCGGCGCAACTGGCCGGTGTGATTGCGCATGCGGACGCTACCGGTGAGCTGGATCAATTGCTCAATCCCCAGCAGGCGGTTATTCACGAACGGATTTATCCCGGTGTGGCCAGTGCGCCTGGTGTAGCCATCGGTACTGTGGTGGTGATCTCTTCACCTGCCGACCTGAAAGCCGTGCCTATGAGAAAGGTGCAGGATACCGAGGCCGAGTTGGTGTTGTTTCGTCATGCCATGGAGCAAACGAAAACAGATATCCGGGCTCTTGATCAGACGATGGTGAACAAGCTCAGTGAAGAGGAGCGCGCCCTTTTCGATGTTTATGTCCGGATGCTGGATGATCATTCCATGGGCGGTGAAGTGCTCAGTCTGATCAAAGAGGGGTTCTGTGCCCAGAGTGCCTGGTCACAGGTTGTACTGGGGCATATCCGCCTGTTCAAAAGCATGCAGGATGCGTATCTTCGCGAACGCGCCTCTGATGTGGAGGATTTGGGGCGCCGGGTGCTCGCCTATCTTCAGCAATCGGAAGTCAAGCGCAGTGTCTTTCCCGAGAGAATGGTCATGATTGGTGAAGAGCTGTCAGCGGCTTCTTTCGCCGACGTGCCACTGGAAAATGTGGTGGCCATAGTATCCGTGAAAGGATCCCGCAACTCGCATATGGCCATTCTCGGTCGCGCTATCGGTATTCCCACTGTTATGGGCGTGATGGATTTGCCATGGGGACGACTGGATGGCGAAGAGGTAATTGTGGACGGCCACACCGGTCAGGTGATTGTCTCTCCCCGCGACGAACTGCTTCAGGCCTACACCCAGCAGATCTATGAAGAGAAGCTGCTTGCAGCCGACCTGGAAAAGCTTACTGATAAACCCTGTGTGACGGCAGACGGTCACCACGTCTCTTTATGGGTCAATACCGGCTTGCGGCTCGATTCCATGCTGTCACTGGATCGTGGCGCTGAAGGGGTAGGCCTGTATCGCACTGAAATTCCATTCCTGATGCTGGATCGTTTCCCGTCGGAGGAAGAACAGCGCAAGGCCTACCGTGAGCATCTGGAAATGTTCGCTCCTCGGACAGTCACCATGAGGACACTGGATATTGGGGGCGACAAGGATCTGCCCTACTTCCCCATTGAGGAGGAGAATCCGTTTTTGGGCTGGCGCGGTATCCGTATTTGTCTTGACCATCCCGAGATTTTTCTGGTGCAGCTGCGCGCGATGATGCGCGCCAGCGAAGGGCTGAATAATCTCAGTATTCTGTTGCCGATGATTTCCAACGTTCCGGAGTTGGAAAGTGCGTTGCAGCTGATTTACCAGGTATACGATGAGCTGACAGAAGAAGAGGGCTACCAGATCGAAATGCCCAATGTCGGAGCCATGATCGAAGTGCCTGCTGCGGTCTACCAAATCAGAGAGCTGGCGCGTCGCGTGGATTTTCTTTCGGTGGGCACCAATGATCTTACCCAGTACCTGCTGGCGGTGGATCGCAACAATCCACGGGTGGCGGACTTGTATCACGCCTGCCATCCCAGTGTATTGCGGGCCTTGCTCGCCATCTCTGAAGGCGCCAGGGGCGAGTGCACCCCGGTCAGCGTCTGTGGCGAGATGGCTGGCGATCCGATTGGTGCAGTATTGCTGATGGCGTTGGGTTTTCGGGTGTTATCGATGAGCGCCACGAATCTGCTTAAAGTGAAAGCGATTCTCCGCCAGGTGAGTCTGGTGGAGGCGACGAAATTGCTGGAGGAGGTCATGCTGATGCCGGATGCCGATTCAGTCTGGCGTCACATGGAAAAAGCCCTTAAAAAACCCGATCTTGCCGCCCTGTTTCGCGGCACAGCAATGCATTGAATCTCCGGCCCCTCTTCTAATGCTTGCCATTCAGGCTAAAGGACAGGCGCTGTCCCGGTCGGCCGCCCGGTTGATAATTCTGTTCGGTCATTTGCATAGTCCCTGCACGATTCATCAAGAGCACACTGGTGCAGCGAGTGCCGTACTCATGACCACAGATAAACGGTGGGGACAACATTCTCTCCAGTGCGATGCCCACCCCCGTATCCGGTAGGACTTCATCGGCAAAAGGTGCCCTCCGTTGCAGGCAGGCCGCCAGGGAGGAAAAATCGGGCGTCGGCTGCCTTTGCAGCAGTGCTGCCAACGCAGCTTTGGCATGTTCCGCCTTGGGCCAGGGGCTATCCAACAGATGATTGGACAATGAGTAGATGCCCGGTGGCAGAATCTTTACGGCGTTGTGACGGTTTGAGCAATACACCAGCGTTTCGCTATCCCCGAGCAGCAGGTTGAAGCCGTTGAAGTCCGCTCCCTTGCGGATAACCTGCCCGGCGTAGTCGACGGCCGGTGTGCTGCCCTGTAAAAATTTCCGGGTGAGGTCGCCGCGGGATCGCGGGGCCGGGTTTTCCCGGCCCTCCCGGTAATTGGTGACACCGGCCCAGCGCCCATTGCGGCTGACTCCCAGCCATGTGCCACCGCCCTGCAGGTCGCGACCCGCCAGAATATCCGGCGCTTCTGCCCAGAAATGCAGCGGCGTCGAGGGCCGCTGGTAGTATTCATCGCGGTTGGCGACAACGATCAGCGGGAACTCGGGGTGGGTTTGCCAAGCCAGTACCATCAAACACATACCGTCATTGTACCCCACACGGTGACAGGCTATGATCGCCGCAGATTCCCCGCTGTAGATGAACTGATCGCATGCTGAGCTATCCCCAGATTGATCCTGTCGCCTTTGCCCTCGGCCCACTGACGGTCCACTGGTACGGCCTGATGTACCTGGTAGGGTTTATCGCAGCCTGGCTGCTGGCGTTGCGTCGCAGCGAGCGACCCTGGTCTCCGGTGCGACGCAAGCAAGTGGAAGATCTGGTGGTGTATGGCGCCTTTGGCGTGATTCTCGGCGGCCGCTTCGGCTATGTCATGTTTTACAATCTCGATAAATGGTTGTCGGACCCTCTTTGGCTGTTCAAAGTCTGGGAGGGTGGCATGTCCTTCCATGGCGGTCTGTTGGGGGTGCTGATTGCCCTCTGGCTGTTCAGTCGCCGCACCAATCAATCCTTTCTGGCACTGGGGGATTTTGTCACCATCATGGTGCCTATTGGTCTGGGGTTGGGGCGGATAGGTAATTTTATCGGCCAAGAGCTGTGGGGGCGGCATACCAGTTCGTGGATAGGTATGGTGTTTCCCAATGATCCGCTGCAGTTGCCAAGGCACCCCTCTCAGCTTTATCAGGCATTTCTGGAGGGGCTGGTACTGTTCCTGGTGCTGCTGATTTTTACCCGGAAACCCCGCCCCGCGGGCATGGTAAGTGGACTGTTTCTGGCGCTCTATGGCAGCTTTCGCTTTGCCGTTGAGTTTTTTCGGGAGCCCGATGGCCATATCGGATTTGATCTTTTTGACTGGATGACCCGCGGCCAGCTGCTCAGCCTGCCGATGATTGCCGTAGGCGTTGGCCTGATACTCTGGAGTTGGCTGCGGCCAGGTAATATCAATACTGTCCGTTAGTGGCGGAAGAGGGTCAAACATGAAGCAATATCTCGATCTGATGCGCCACATTCGGGATAGTGGTGTCCGCAAGGAAGATCGCACCGGCACGGGTACGCTCAGCGTGTTTGGTTACCAGATGCGCTTCGATCTGGCCGAGGGTTTCCCGTTGGTCACGACCAAGAAAGTCCACCTGAAATCGATCATCCACGAGCTGCTGTGGTTTATCCGCGGCGATACCAATATCCGCTACCTGGTGCAAAACGGCGTTAATATCTGGAACCACTGGCCGTTTCAGAGCTGGCTCAACCAGACCGGGCGGGCCGACGACTATCCCATGTACAGCCCCGAGTGGCGCGAGTTGATGAAGGTGTTCGTGGCGAAGGTCCGCGAAGATGAGGCCTTTGCCGCTCAATACGGCGATCTGGGGCCGGTGTACGGTCACCAGTGGCGAAATTTCGAGGGCGTGGATCAACTGGCCCAGGGGGTTGAGGCAGTTCGTAGCAATCCTGGCTCCCGTGGTCTGATCGTTACCATCTGGAATCCCAAGGACATTCCGGTGATGGTCAAGTCCGGCCTGCCGCCCTGCCACAGTCTGTTTCAGTTTTACGTCACTGACGGGCGGCTGTCCTGTCAGTTGTACCAGCGCAGTGCCGACGTGTTCCTCGGAGTGCCGTTCAATATTGCCTCCTATGCGCTGCTGACTCTGATGGTGGCCCAGGTCACCGGTCTGAAACCGGGGGATTTCGTGCATACCTTTGGCGATGCGCATCTCTACGCCAACCATGTGCAGCAGGTGGAAGAGCAGCTGGGGCGGTCGCCTTTGCCGCTCCCTCGCATGGTCATCAACCCAGCTGTGACCGATCTGTTCGACTTCCGCTTCGAAGATTTCGAACTGCTTGATTATCAGTCCCACGCCCCGATTTCAGCGCCGGTAGCGGTGTAACCTGATGGTTTGTCTGACCCTTTCCCTGATTGTTGCGATGGATCGAAATCGTGTCATTGGCAGCAATAATACGCTGCCTTGGCGATTGCCGGACGATTTGAGGTATTTCAAGTCGGTCACCATGGGCAAACCGATTCTGATGGGCCGCAAAACGTTCGAGTCCATTGGTCGGCCCTTGCCGGGCAGATTGAATATCGTGATCAGAGTAAATGTGCCCACCAACAGGGCCGCAAAAGCCTCAATGAAACCAAAGCCGCCCCGAACCAACATCACGGCTGTCAGGCCCGCAAGAATTAGTGCCCAGTATCGATCATCCAGAGGCTTACTCTTGAAATCAAATCCCGCAATGCCCGAACGCAACAGACGCTCTTGTGAACGAAGGGATTCCAAATTCTTAGAATTTGTTTCAAATAAAATGTTACGCTCAACAACTTGGAGTCGCGCGCGATTGTCTGCGGCCTCATTGTATGCACTGCCTTTTTTCGTAAGCGGCATGGTGATTGCCATCGCCTGCCCCACTCCGCCAACGATGCCGCCCAACTGCCCTATCCCCACCAGCATGGTGATGCCCCA
>CATLZI010000022.1 GCA_950063125.1 uncultured Porticoccus sp.
AAAGCTTTTATTGAGGGATCAATCGCTTACTGAAGATAGCGGTGAGAGAGGGATTGGCTCACCGCTGCGCGGTTCGGGGTTCCACCCCGCCGTTGCAGGCACCGGCGCCCAAAACGGCGTTGCCGTTTTGTCGAACGGGGGTTCTCATCCAGACCTCCCGTCACGGACAAATAAAAAACCCGGCACAGGGCCGGGTTTTTTATTTGTGGCGGTGAGAGAGGGATTCGAACCCTCGATACGCTATTAACGTATACACGCTTTCCAGGCGTGCTCCTTCAACCACTCGGACACCTCACCAAATTTTGTCATCTGAGCTTTAACAAGCTTAACTTAACTCCAAGACCGCACGCCTGCGTGCTCGTTGTCACCCTAAAGGGTGCCCTCTCTGCTAAAGCTCCGAGTCAACCAATCGGATACCTCAGTAATGCTCTCATTTCAGCTTGAAAAATTTTCGCCTGCCAACCCGGAACTGAGGGCCTCTGCCCGTCTGTGGATCAGTTGGCGCAGGATTTTGAGGAGCGGAACTGTACACAAGCAACCCGGAAAAAGCAATTGTCAGGGCCAGCACTGAAAGTAATCATCGATGGCTGTTTCAGGGGCCTCGGGCGGCGAAATCTGGACGGTTCCCAGATACAGGAAGCCGATGATACGCTCGGCATCACTGAGCCCCAACCCTGCCATGACGTAGGGGTCATAGGCATAGTCGCCAGTTCGCCATACCGCCCCGACGCCCTGTGCATAAGCGGCAGTGATCATATTTTGTGCAGCCGCACCAGCGGATAACCACTGTTCAATTTCCGGGACCTTGGGGTTTTCTTTCGGGCTGGCTATCACGACCATGACCATCGGCGCGCGCAGAGGGCGCTCGGCAATACGCTGCCGCGCTTTGTCACTGAGTTCGGTACCCTGCTGCTCTTCTGAACGAACAAACAGCTCGCCGAGCGCCTGCCGCCCCTCACCCTCAATAATGAGAAAACGCCAGGGGCGCATTCTTGCATGATCGGCAGCACGAAACGCCGCTCGCTGAATATTGGCCAGAATGTCACCTTTCGGCGCGGGCTCGGACAGTCTGGGTGCTGATACGCGCTGGTGAAGGGCCTGCAATGCATCCATTTTTTTTCCTTACTGCTGTGTCCACTTTGCTGGGTCATGGACATTTTCAATCAGACATCGTGTAATGACGCGCACTGACTCACTGTACCGGGAACATTATCTTACAGGATGACGCCAAACAGTCTTAAAGAGACAAACCGCATTTTACATTACCAGAGCCTGTTCCGCCTTCTGGTAGGTTTTGCCGGTATTTTATCGCTACTCACATTCCATCGTGGACTGGAGCATGAGCTGATTGTCACGTTGCCCCTGCTGGTGACCATTGGCTATATTCTGTCTTCCCATTTTGTATTGCAGCGCATCTCGCCGTCATCGCGGCCCGGCGTCGGGACGGTTTTATCCTTTATTGATGCGCTGCTGCTCGGTGGCCTGATCTGCCTGATCGACCTGAGTCTGCTACCGTCACTGCTGTTGATTATTACGCTGCAGTTTAACGGAATAATTGGTGGCGGTTTCAGGAAATTGCGCAATGACAACCTGGCGCTGTTGCTCGGCATTGCAATAACCGCACTCCTGAGATTTCCCCAATGGACACTTTCGGCAGACATCCTGACCGGTCTGCCACCACTGTTGGCGCTGGGGATATATATCTGTATTTACGGCGCCAGCAGTTCCAGGGAAATCGCAACCTTGGGAGAGAAACAGAAAGAGCTGGAAAAAACACAGGTTCAACTGAAACTGAGAAATTACCGCCTGTCAAAATATCTCTCCCCAACCCTGCTGAAGGCCATCCAGTCGGGCAAAGACGTCAAGCTGGAAACCCACCGCAAAAAACTGACCGTATTTTTTTCAGACATCAAGGGTTTCAGCGAACTGGCCGAAGAACTTGAGGGCGATGTGCTGACCAGCCTGCTGAACAACTACCTGTCTGAGATGTCGCAAATTGCTCTGCAGCACGGCGGCACCATCGACAAGTTTATCGGCGATGCCATTATGGTTTTCTTTGGCGACCCCACCAGTAATGGCGTAAAAGCCGACTGTACGGCCGCAGTATCAATGGCCATTGCCATGAAAAAACACATGAAGGAATTGCAACGTCGCTGGGCCAGTCAGGGCATAGAAACACCCATGGAAATACGCATGGGCCTGAATACCGGCTACTGCGCCGTGGGCAACTTTGGCACGGAGAACCGGCTGGACTACACCCTGCTCGGCACCGAGGTGAATCTGGCCAGCCGGCTGGAGTCTGCCGCAGAGCCCGGCGAGATTCTGATTTCACACGAGACCTACTCACTGGTGAAAGACCAGATCATGTGCCGCGACAAGGGCGATATTCAGGTCAAGGGCTATCAACAGCCGGTACGAATTTATTCTGTGGTGGACTTCCGCAAAAATATGGGAAGTGACCAGAGCTACTTCGAGCACATGACAGACGGCTTTTCTTTCTATATGGATATGGACAGAATCCGCCACTACGACCGGGATCGAATCATGAAGTCCCTGATCGAAGCCGCCGCCCAACTGAAAAACAAGAAAAACCACTGATACCCGGTGCCCGCCCTTACTGCCTCGACAGGCGCACCCTGGGAGGATCGGATTGCACACTGCTGCGATAGGGATTGATCTCCAGCCCACCGCGACGGGTGTAGCGGGCGTAGACCTCCAGTGTGTCCGGCTGACACAACTCCCTGATTTCGGTAAAGATGCGCTCCACGCACTGCTCGTGAAAATCCTGATGATTGCGAAATGAAACCAGATAGCGCAACAACCCTTCGCGGTCGATTGCAGGACCACTGTAACGAATCAGAATACTGGCCCAATCGGGCTGCCCGGTGACCGGGCAATTGGTTTTCAGCAAATGGCTATAGAGCGATTCGCTGACCACTGTGTGTCCGTTTGCCAGACCGAGCAGCGAGGGATCGGGGGCGTAGGTATCCACCTCCACCGGTAGCTCATCCAGGCAAATACCGGGCAGCGAGCCGAGTCCCATGTGACGATAACTGTCGCCGGGGTGGATCCCTACCAGTATCGGCCCCTCCACACAGGCACTGACGTCGCGCTCGATGGTCCGGGCCACCTCTTCCACGGAGCGATAGCGTTCCTGATTCAGCGAGTTGAGATAGAGTTTCAGGGATTTTGATTCAACCAGATTGAGCGTGCTGCCCGGTATCGACAACTCGGCCACCGCCACCACCGGTTTGCCCCGCATATCCAGCCAGGAGAGCTCATAGGCAGTCCAGACATCCACACCAAAAAAAGGCTCGGCGTCCAGAATACCCAGTGCCTGCCTGCCCTCTTGCCGGGGAATCGGATGCAGTAACTGCGGACTGTAGCTGGCGGGATAGTCAGTGTCGGCCCCCAGCAATAATTTTTTCTCAGTCACGGCTCACCTCAACTGCGCAATCGTTTGCCCCGCTCCAGCAGGAACAGCGAGAAGAAAAACAGCAGGGCGCAGAAACCCGTCACCATGACAAAGGCCCATGCCACATTAATATCCGAGACGCCCAACAGACCGTACCGGAAGGTGTTGACCATATAGAGCACCGGATTGGCCAGCGACACCGCCTGCCAGAAAGGCGGCAACATGCTGATGGAGTAAAACACACCGCCCAGGTAGGTGAGCGGCGTCAACACAAAGGTTGGAATAATGGAAATATCATCAAAACTGTTGGCGAAAACCGCGTTGATAAACCCCGCCAGCGCGAACAGGACTGCGGTTAAAAATACAATGGCGACCGTTACGCCCAGATGGCTGACCTGCAGATCGGTAAAAAACAGGGACAGCAGCGTCACAATCACCCCCACAGCCAAGCCGCGGGCCACACCACCAATTACGTAACCCAATAAAATAATGTAATTGGGCACCGGCGACACCAGCAACTCTTCAATACTGCGCTGGAACTTGGTGCCAAAAAAAGAAGACACCACATTGCCATAGGCATTGGTGATCACCGACATCATGATCAGCCCCGGCACCACAAACTCGATATAGGTGAAACCGGACATCTCACCGATCCGCGGTCCTATCAATTTGCCAAAGATTACAAAATACAGGGCTATGGTAATGGCAGGCGGCAGCAGGGTCTGTTGCCAGATGCGCATAAAACGGCGGACTTCCTTCACCAGGATGGTGGTAAACGCCACCCATTGCTGACCGGCATTCATAACTGTGCCTCCGCCGTTTCATTCCTGTGGGGCTCCACCAGGGAAACAAACAGCTCTTCCAGCCGGTTCGCCTTGTTGCGCATGCTGGTCACATGAATGTCCCGCTCGCTGAGGTTGGCGAATAATTTGTTCAGCGATTTCCCCTTCACTACTTCAACCTCAAAACTGTGTTCATCGATCAGCTGCCCCGGATAACCCTCAATGGTCGGCATTTCTGTCAGGGCCTCGCGGGTATCCAGCACAAACACCTCCTTGTTGAGCTGCCGCAACAACTGCTTTATGGAGGTATTGTGGATGATTTTACCCTGATCAATGATCGCCACATTGCGGCAGAGACTCTCTGCCTCCTCCAGGTAATGCGTGGTCAATATGATCGTGGTGCCGCTGGCATTAATCGCCTTGAGAAACTGCCACATGGAGCGGCGCAACTCGATATCTACACCGGCCGTGGGCTCATCCAGCACTAACAGTCGCGGTTCGTGAACCAGGGCCCTGGCAATCATCAGTCGTCGCTTCATACCACCGGAGAGCATCCGGGAGCGCTGATGGCGTTTTTCCCAGAGGCCCAACTGCCTCAGATATTTCTCGGTGCGCTCCGCGGCAAGCTTTGGCGGCAATCCGAAATAGCCCGCCTGGGTTTTGACAATATCAATGACCTTTTCAAACTGGTTGAAGTTGAATTCCTGTGGAACCACGCCGATATACTGCTTGGCCAGGGAGAAGTTCCTGTCGATATCCGTCCCGAAAATAGCTATCTGGCCGGCCGTTTTTCTCACCAGAGAACAGATGATGCCGATGGTGGTGGACTTACCGGCACCATTGGGCCCGAGCAGCGCAAAAAAATCGCCGGGCTGAACATCCAGGTCGATACCCTTGAGTGCCTCAAAGCCATTGTCATACTGTTTGTGCAAATTGCGGATCGATAATGCAGCGGTCATAGCGTCCCAATAGTTACAAAAATAAAAACGGTTACAAAATAAAAGCGCCCGCGCGTCAACCAAAGAACATGACCGGCTCAGCGGGGGTGATAGTCTAAATGACTTTGCCCGGCGTTTGTCGGTTAACACCAAAAAACCCGGCGCATTGGGCTGACATCAGGGGGGCGGCGATACTGCAACTCGAACACAGCGACGAGCGAGTCCACTATCATCAAGGCAAGGATTGACCCACCAACCACTCTGGGCCTATTCTGCAGTGGTCATACTTATAAAAACAGCCCGCAATGACTGTCCATGCGTTAAATTGGTATTGCAGAATTGTGATAAGGAACTGCCACACTGACAGGAAGGACGGCCATGTTGCCCGACTTGACTGCACTATCAAATAACCGGGAAATACCGAGAGTCGGAACCAATCCAATTTCCGGGGTTGCCCCATGAGCACCAACAGGCCCGACGACGAATACGGTCAAAACACGGCTCTCCCACCCTCTTACGAACCGGGAAGAAAATGGTCACTGCGTTGCCGCGCACTGCTGATCACCGCCGTCTATGCCATTGTGGCCAGTTTGTGGATCTATGCCTCTGACCACGCACTGATGGCATTGGCAGCCGATACCGAAATATTCAGTCGCTGGAGCGTGTACAAGGGGATTGGATTTGTCCTGGTCACCTCGCTGTTATTACTGCTGCTGATCTGGTGGGCCTTCGGTGCCCTGGAGAAAGCGTATACCGACCTCAAAACACTGAACCAGAATCTGGAAAAGAGGGTCAGGGCACGCACGCACGAGCTGGAATCGGTGGCCACCCGCGCGGAAACCGCAGACCAGTTGAAGTCATCTTTTCTGGCCACAATGTCCCACGAGTTACGGACCCCACTCAACTCGATCATCGGTTTTACCGGCATTATCCTGCAGGGAATGGCGGGGCCCATCACCCGGGAACAGAAAAAACAACTGGGCATGGTCCGCAGCAGTGCCCGCCACTTGCTGGATCTGATCAACGACGTTCTAGATATCTCCAAAATCGAAGCCGGGCAGTTACAGATCCGACGGGAGCCTTTTGACCTGACCGACGCAATCGACCGAGTTATCGGGAGTGTTCGGCCACTGGCAGAAAAGAAAGGTCTGTCACTTCACAGGGATATCGCAGCCGGTTTATCCACCATGCGCAGTGATCGTCGACGGGTTGAACAAATTCTGCTGAATCTGTTGAACAACGCCATCAAATTCACGGACCAGGGCAGTGTCGCACTGCATGTGGAGCTGGAACCGGCATGGATACCCCCAGCTACGGTCGATGATGCAAATAACGGTACTTCACCACGCAGTGAGCAACCGGTAACGGCTGTTCGATTCCAAGTCACCGATACCGGCATTGGTATCCGACCGGAAGATATAGAGCAGTTATTCAAACCTTTCAACCAGGTCGACAGTGGCCTGACCCGTCAACATGACGGCACCGGGTTGGGATTGGCCATCTGCAGCCGCTTGACCGACCTGCTCGGCGGCACGATCAAGGTGCACAGTCAATGGTCACAGGGCAGTGAATTTACCGTGATATTGCCACTGGAGCTACCATGAAAGAACCCCGCCTCGATATTCTGGTCATTGAAGACAATGAACTCAATCGCTACCTGCTGACTTTTTTACTGGAACACCGCGGCCACCGCGTCAGATCAGCCACCGACGGACCGGCAGGCATTGCACTGGCCAAAGCGCTGTTGCCCGACCTGATTCTGCTGGATATACAATTACCGACCATGCATGGGTATGAGGTGGCGGCAACCCTGCGCGAGGTCGAGTCAGTGGGCAATATCCCCATTATCGCAGTGACCTCCCACGCCATGGCGGGTGATCGCGAGAAAGCACTGGCAGCGGGCTGTAGTGGTTATATCGAAAAGCCCATCGACCCCGATACTTTTGTTGATGAGGTGGAAAGTGTCTGCTGGCAGTCTCCGGACATGGAAAGCAGCTGATGTCGCGAATCCTCATCGTTGATGACCGGGAAGAAAACCTCTATTACCTGGAGACGCTGCTCATCAGCCACGGTTATCAGGTCGATACTGCCAGCCAGGGCAACGAAGCACTGGAGAAGGCGCGCAACACCCCTCCCGACATGATTGTCTCTGATCTGTTGATGCCCATCATGGACGGTTACACGCTGCTCCAGCAATGGAAATCCGACTCCCGCCTCTCGCATATCCCATTCATTATCTACACCGCCACCTACACCGAGGAAAGTGACCGTGAGCTGGCCCTGGATCTGGGTGCCGATGCCTTTATCCTCAAGTCTGCCGAGCCTGAAGCTTTTCTCAAAGTCCTCTGGCAGATACAGGATCAACCCCATATCGCCAAACCTATTGCGACCAGTCCCGTCGGCCTCGATGAAAAGACAATTCTGAAGACCTATAACCAGACACTGGTTCGCAAACTGGAAGAAAAATCCCGTCAATTGGAAATCGCCAACCGGGCTTTACAGAAGGACATTGCCCGCCGGGAAGCCACGGAAGCGGCGCTTCGGGTCAGCGTGGAGCGATTCCGGTTATTGGCCCAGGCCACCAGTGATGCCGCCTGGGACTGGGATATGCTCAGTGACAATCGCTGGTGGAATGATGGCTTCACACAGCTCTTTGGCCACCGTCGCGCCGACTCACAACCTGACGACGCCGCCTGGGCTGCGCTGATTCACCCCGATGATCGGGAGGAGGTGCTGGCCGGACGCCGACTGGCCATTTCCCAAAATGGCAACAATCATTGGTCCGCCAGCTATCGTTTCAGATGTGCAGATGGTCATTGGGCGCAGGTGGAGGATCGCGGCCATCTGATTCGCGATGACCACGGCACCGTCATCCGGATGGTCGGTGGCATGACCGATATCACAAACCGCATCTCAATGGAAAAACAACTTCACCGGGCACAACGGCTGGAGGCTCTGGGTATGCTGACCGGCGGGGTCGCCCATGATTTCAACAACCTGCTCACGGTGGTGATGGGCAACGCGCAAATTCTGGAAGACACGCTGCACGACCACCCCGACCATCAAAGGCTGGCAAGAATGATCACAGAAGCAGCTGAACGCGGAGCGGATCTGACCCACCGCCTGCTGGCATTTGCCCGGCAACAGAGCCTCACCCCGAGGGCTGTAAACCTGAATCAACTGGTACTCGGCATCGAGCCGCTACTGCAGCGAACACTGGGCAGCAATATTGTAATCACCCTGGAACTCGATTCCCGGCTGCCGGCAGTCTACGTGGACCCTTCAGAACTGGAACACGCGCTGCTGAACCTGTGTGTCAACGGACGCAATGCCATGCCACTGGGCGGCGACCTGACCATCTCAACACGTGCTACACAGACGAGCGACTCAACCGAGCTGGATTTGAGTCGTGGCCAATATGTCGCGTTATCGATAACCGATACGGGCACCGGCATAGCCCCCGAGCTTGTGGATCGGTTGTTTGAGCCTTTCTTCACCTCTGCAGAACAGGGTGCCGGTACGGGGCTGGGTTTGGCAATGGTACACGGGTTCATCAACCAGTCTGGCGGACAGATCAGTGTCCACTCAAAACCGGGGGATGGCAGCACCTTCCTGCTGTATCTGCCTGTCTCCGACCAGCCACCGACACCGCTGCCGGTTGACGAGAAACCATCTGAAAATATCGGCGGCAATGAATCAATCCTGTTGGTAGAGGACGACCACCTGGTACAAAATGTTGTTAAACACCAACTAGAATCACTGGGTTATCAGGTCATCACGGCAACCGATGGCCAGCAGGCACTCAATCTGTTGCGCGAAGGCAATGCGGTTGACCTGCTGTTCACCGATTTGCGCATGCCCGGTATGGGCGGCAGGCAGCTTGCCCAGCTGGCCAGTGAGCAATACCCCCACCTGAAGATACTGTTCACCACCGGATTTGCCGGCCACGACGATGAAGGCGACGGGCTGCAAGACAACACTAACCTCATCAGAAAACCCTACCACCGGTCTGAACTTGCCCAATGCCTGCGACGGGTGCTGACGCAGCAGGACAACACATGATATATCACGATTGCCTCAACCCCGGAAAACCGGCAGTCGCCCGGCGGTCAACAACCACTGTCTCCCTGCAGACCAAACAGCTTTCGAGCGGACTTGATACAACCCGCACAATACCGCATGCTGGTTTGGACTATGGTGGATTTGATCACGGATTATCTTTCTGGCCAGACACGTCTCTTCGCCAGACAAACATACGAATAACAAAGGTCTGGTAATGACATTAAGGCCCCCCGATAAACGACTGCTGGTACTCGATGATGATGCCGATGTCAGCTTTACCATCTGCACCATTGCCAAAAGTGCCGGTCACGATGCCCGCGCCACAACCAGTGCCGACGAGTTTCTTCACCTGGTTGCAGACTGGGCCCCTTCACATCTGATAGTCGACCTGGCCATGCCGGAAGTGGATGGTGTCGAGATACTGAAACGTCTGGCCGATGTCGCCTTTGATGGCGCCGTGATTGTTGCCAGCGGTCTGGGCAACAGGGTGCTGGAGGCTGCGGGTCGAGCCGCCGCAGAAAATGGTCTCAATGTCTCGGGAGTGCTGGGCAAGCCCTTTACCCCCAACCGACTCCGCGAGCTGCTCAGCGACAAGACCCATCAGCCTCCACTCAAGGCCCCCGAAAACTGGCCACAGGAATTTCAGGTCACCCGGCAAACCCTCACCGCGGGACTCGCTGAACAGCAAATAGGGGTCTATTACCAGCCCAAAGTCTCCTGTGCCACAGGAAAATGCATTGGCTTTGAGGCGTTGGCCCGATGGCACCACCCCGATATTGGCATCATCATGCCCGACCGCTTCATTCCGCTGGCGGAAGAAACCGGTTTGATCGGTGAGCTGACCCGGCAGGTATTTGGCCAAGCTCTTCGCTGGTTTGCCGAATCGTTTCGCGGCACCGCCAGCACCATCGCCCTGAACATGTCCGCCAGGGTGATAGCGGACGCCGGCCTATCCGAGTGGCTGATGACCCAGTGTCAGGTGCTGGGTCTGGACCCTCACCAGATTGTGCTTGAGATTACCGAAAGCAGCAGTATGGAAAACCCGATCATGATGCTGGAATTTCTGACCCAGTTCCGTATCAAGGGTTTCAGCCTGTCGATTGATGATTTCGGGGTGGGCTACTCATCCCTGATTCAGCTGGCACGATTGCCGTTCTCGGAAATGAAAATTGACAAAATGTTTGTCATCTCGGCACCGCAGTCCGAGGAATCACAGAAAATTGCCGCGGCGATCGTCGGCCTGGCCAGGGCACTGGGGCTACTGGTGACCGCCGAAGGCGTGGAAGACCAATGGACACTGTCTTTCCTCGCCGAGATTGGTTGCGATACAGCCCAGGGATATTTTATTGGCCGGCCGATGCCACCGGATGCCACCCTCACCTGGCTGATGAGCCCACCGGCATCCAACGGGGTTCGTTAATGGCTATCCCCGGAGACATCCTTTTCGAATGCCACCCGGATCCAATGTGGATCTATGATCTGGAAACTCTGCGCTTTCTTGACGTCAACGATGCCGCCATCGCCAAATACGGCTATTCCCGGGACGAATTCCTCGCCATGACTATCGAAGATATTCGACCAACGGAAGATGTTCCCAGGTTACTCGAAAATATCGCCAGTTCGGTTGTGGGTTTTAATGACGCAGGCATCTGGCGCCACCGCCTCAAGTCCGGGGAGATTATCTCGGTCGTGATCACCGCACATACACTTGACCATGATGGCACCAGGGCCGAGTTGGTCTCCGCCCGGGATGTCACCCGGTTACTGGCACTGGAAGAAGATAAAGCCAACTACCTGAATCAGGAGCAGGTTTTACGGCAGGAGGCCGAGGCCTCGGCCCATCTGTTTCAGTCCCTGTTCGAGTCGGCGCCCGGTAAGTTTCTGGTCCTGACCCCCGACGAATTCAAAATTGTCGCCGCCAGCGATGCCTACCTCAATGCCACCAGCACCCGCCGCCAGGACATCAAGGGCAGACGAATGTTTGATGTTTTCCCCGATGACCCCGATGACAGCAAAGCCGACGGCGTCCGGAATCTACGGGCCTCACTGGAACAGGTCAAAGTGACCGGCATGTCCGATATTCTGCCGGTTCAGCGCTACCCCATCCCCCGCCCGAAAGACCAGGGCGGCGGATTCGCCGAGCACTTCTGGAGTTGTATTCACACCCCCATTAAAGGGGCCGACGGCAACATTGTGTTCATTATGCTCCGGGCCGAGGATGTCACAGAATTTGTCTACTCGGCCGAGGGGCGACTGGCAGCCTCCGGATCCACTGTCACGGAGAAACACGACGCTGCCCAGCTGGAGCTGGATATCCTGTTGCGTTCCCGCGAGTTGAAAATTGCCAACAGTCGCCTGCAGGAACAGGAAGCCAGTCTGCGCACAGCCAAACGACTGCTGAAGCTGGGTATATGGAAACTCAATCTCGACAGCGATGTGCTCAGTTGGTCTGATGATATCTACGAAATGTACGATATCGCCCCCGAGGACTTTGGCCACTGCTTTGATGCCTACCTGGGATTAATGCACCCGGATGACCGGCAGGGTCTGGTAGACGAGTTGAACAGTTTTCTGGAAAAGCCCGATGCGCCGCTGCAGTTCCGTCACAGAATCCCCAAGCCTGATGGCAGCATTATGCACGTTCAGGGCATGGGCGAGCTGGCCAATACTGCCGATGGACGCCTGCTCACCGGGGTGGTACAGAACATTACCGATCAGGTTCTGGCCGACAGTCAATTGGCCGAGGCCTCCAGCCTGCAACGGATTGCAGGGCAGGCAGCCCATTTGGGAGGCTGGCGTTTTGACCTTCAGACAAAAACCATGAAATGGTCAATAGAGACCGCCGACATTCACGATGTCGGGCCGGACTTTCAACCCACACTGCAGGAAGCCATCAACTTTTACCTGCCGGAATATCGCAACCGCTTTCGACGCATCTTTGATGCCTGCGCTGAACGGGGTGAATCCTTCAGTGAGGTGATGCCGAAGATTACTGCCACCGGCAGACCCATCTGGGTGCGCAGCACCGGTGAAGCTGAATACGACGCCGAGGGCAACATCTGTGCTGTGCGCGGTGCCTTCCAGGATATTACCGATCACATCAACGCACGGGAACAATCGAAGACGTTATCTCAACAGCTGGAACAGACCCTGGAGAGTATGAGCGATGGCTTCTTCACACTCGACAGGGACTTCAATTTCACCTTCGTCAACGACGAATTTTGCCGAGTCCTCAACAAACGCCGGGATGCGCTGATCGGCAACAATATCCGGCAATGCTTTCCGGCTGCTGCGAATTCCGCTTTCCGCATTGAGTATGAGGCTGCCCTTGCCACACAGACGACACGTACGTTTACCCAGCATTACAGCGAACTGAATCTCTGGCTGCGGGTAAAAGCCTATCCCTCGATCGACGGACTCGCCATCTATTTTCAGGATGTCACCCAGGAGCGGGCCAGAGAGCAACACCTGCGACTGCTGGAATCCGCCGTCTCCCGGCAAAATGATATTTTGCTGATCACGGAAGCAGAGCCCATGGATGAACCTGAGGGGCCCAGGATCATCTATGTCAACGATGCCTTCGAGCGACGCACCGGGTATCGCCGTGAGGAGGTCATCGGCCAGACGCCGCGCTTCCTGCAGGGTCCAAAAACCCAGCAGGCAGAGCTGGATCGCATCCGTGAGGCCCTCACCCATTGGCAACCGGTGCGCTCTGAACTGATCAACTACACCAAAAGTGGTGATGAGTTTTGGCTGGAAATAGATATTGTCCCACTGGCGGACGAAACCGGCTGGTTTACCCACTGGGTTGCAGTAGAGCGGGATATCACTGACCGGAAAATGGCCGAGCAGGCTGTCAGACAGAGCGACGAGCGGTTTCAACTGGTCACCAAAGCCACCAACGATGTGATCTGGGACTGGGATCTGGTTGAGGACAGCCTGTGGTGGAACGACAACCTGAGAACCATGTTCGGCCACGACCCGGCACAGATCAGTAACAGTTTGCAGTTCTGGGTCGAGCATATTCATCCGGATGACCGCAATAGTCTGCTCTCAGAACTCTATGCCGTGTTTAACAGCGACGCACTGACCTGGCAGGCGGAATACCGGTTTATCCACGCCAATGGCAAGGCACTGTCCGTGGTGGATCGGAGCTTTATTACACGGGACACCTCAGGCAAGGCCATACGAATGGTTGGCAGCATGGTGGATGTCACCGAACTGCAGGAAATGGATGAACGGCTACGCCAGTCACAGAAACTGGAAGCGGTTGGCCACCTCACCGGCGGCATTGCCCACGACTTCAACAATCTGCTCACTGTGATATTGGGCAACGCCGAATTCATGCAGGAGCAGCTCACCGATCAGCCCGATCTGAAACGGCTGGCAGAAATGACTGTCACGGCAGCGGAGAGAGGAGCGGAACTCACCAACCGTCTGCTCGCCTTTGCCCGTCGTCAGGCATTGCAACCCAGGCGGGTGAACATCAATAAACTGGTGACCGACACCCTGGGGTTATTAAAAAGAGCCCTCAACGAAGATATTGAATTGACGTTTGTCGATACCGGAGAACTGTGGACCACCGAAATCGACCCAGGCCAGCTGGAAGTGGCACTGCTCAATCTTGCCATCAATGCGCGGGATGCCATGCCAGAGGGTGGCAGGCTGTTGATTGAGACGGCCAACACGCTGCTGGATGAGGCCTATGTACAGGATCAGGTGGACGTGACCGCCGGTGAGTATGTGCAGGTATCTGTATCCGACAGCGGCACCGGCATGGCTGCCGATACTCTCAGTCAGGCCTTCGATCCGTTTTTCACCACCAAAATGATGGGCAAAGGCAGCGGTCTCGGTCTCAGCATGGTGTATGGTTTTGTCAAACAATCCGGCGGACATGCCAGGATTTATTCTGAAGAGGACGAAGGTACCACAATCAGACTCTATTTCCCGCGAACGGGCGCAACCGACGAGGTTCCCTATGAAACACCCCAGGAGATTGAACCCAGAGGTGGTTCAGAGCATATTCTGGTAGTGGAGGATGACGATCAGGTGAGGACCTATGTCACCAACCTGCTGAAGAGCCTTGGTTACCGGGTCACAGCTGCCCGATCTGGCGCAGAGGCGCTGGATATACTGACAGAATACCAGGATATTGACCTGTTATTTACCGATGTGGTGATGCCGGGAGGTATCAACGGTCGACAACTGAGCGAGCAGGCGCTGAGCATCCACCCCGACATGAAAGTATTGTTCACCTCCGGCTACAGTGAAAATGCCATTATTCACAATGGTCGCCTG
>CATLZI010000023.1 GCA_950063125.1 uncultured Porticoccus sp.
CTCGTTTTCATGAACTTCGGTAGTCACAATTTTCATAAAGCATAGGTGATGGGCTGCTGTGCAGCCAGTTTTCCTCCTGCCTGCCAGAGGCTTTCACAGCTAGAAAAAGGCATCCAGTAGCATCACCACCCCACAGATCGGCATGAGAGTGAGCGTATAGACCCGAAAACGATGCTCATCTACATTTTTCAGGTGGTGCCGGGCACACCATACACCCAAGGCACCACCCAAACCAATTACCAGGCCATAACCGGCAATTTCCAGGGTCATGGCGCCGAATCCGGTGTAGGCCAGCAGTTTGGTGAGTTGCAGGATCAGCGAGTTGATTGCTTTTGTGGCAATAAGCTGCTCTTTCTGCAGGCCGTAGTTCAGTAGAAAGGGATTTTGCACCGGCCCGGTTCCACCCACCAGTGCGGACAGGAAGGCAACGCCGAGTCCCAGCGGAAAGAACCACTGGCGCCGCATCTTAAAAGAGCGGCTGGATTTGCCAAAACGGTACTGAAATACCGTTGAGATCAGAAACAGCGCCAACGCCAGCTGTATCCAGAAAACCGGAATCTGGCTAAAGGTCCAGGCGCCGAGTATCGCTCCACACAGGCTACCGGGAATCATCCAGCGGCATACCTGCCAATCGACACTATGCCTGAACAGCCAGGCGCGGGAAGGGTTTGCAAGAAAGGCGCCCAGGCTGATTGCCGGTGCCACGGTTTGCGGGCCAAGCAGCAGTGCAACCAGTGGAATCATCAACATGGCTGCGCCGCCAGCAGCGATGGTGCTGATAAACCATGCTGCGAGCCCTGCAATAAACAGAATCGACGCAATGATCATGAATGGGGTGATGTCTCAATAATTGAATCGGGGTAACTACACCAGTCGCTCCAGCTACCCGGATAGAGTTTTGCAGACTCGACCCCGATCATTGCCAGTGATAGCAAATCGACACAGGCGGTTACTCCCGAGCCACAATAAACCACTGGCGGTGGCGACAATGTCAGTTTTTGCCAGACAAGACGCTGTTGTTCGATCGGCAGCATGTTGCCATCCACATCGACAAACTGCTGCCAGGGCACATTGATTGCGCCGGGTATATGGCCGGCGATCGGATCGATCGGTTCCTCTTCACCGCGATAGCGGGGTGCTTCCCTGGCGTCGATCAGTGCAGATGCGTTATCCCTACCGGATTGTTTGATATCAGGGTATGTCGCGGTCATGGCGGCATTTTCAATGGCGAGAAAATCACCCGGCACTGCATTTTTCGGGATGGTTGTATTCGCCGGTAATCCGGCGGCCAGCCATGCCTTGATGCCCCCGTCGAGAATGCGCACCTGCGGGTGTCCAAAATAGCGCAAAAGCCACCACAGGCGGGCGGCACCTGCCAGTCGGTTGTCATCATAGGCGATCACCAGCGAGTTCCTGGTTACACCGGATGCGCGCATGCGGTTCGTGAACGCCTCCGGATCGGGTAACGGGTGTCGGCCACCGTGTAGCCCCCTGGGTCCGGATAAATCTTTTTCCATATCCAGGTGAACAGCGTCGGGAATGTGGCCCCGTTGATAGGCGCTCAGCCCCTCGCCGGGATCCGTCAGCGAAAACCGGCAATCAAAAATGACCACCTTGCCCGCAAGGTGCTGTTGAAGTTGTTCCACACCGATTAGCCAACGTTTCATCCACTGTTCCTGCATAGGTGGTATTTCACATTATCATAGTGCCAAATATCCGATGGATTTACGGGTATTTATTTGCATCATCCACGGTCAGCCCCTAACCTTGCCGAGCCCCTTTCAGGAACAACGGACCTGCCATGCTGAGATTGATTTTCCCGATCTGCGCGTTGCTGGCCAGTATTGCACTATTGCTGGTTGGTAGCGGCCTGCTCAATACCTTACTGGCCCTGCGCGGCACGATTGAAGGCTATTCGGATAGTATGCTGGGTTTCATCATGTCCGGCTATTTTTTCGGTTTTTTTGTCGGCACTCACCTGGCATTGCCTTTGATCAATCGTATCGGTCATATTCGTACGTTTGCCTTTTGTGCGGCATTTACCGCCTGTTTTTCGCTACTGCATGTGCTGTTTCTTGATCCCTACATCTGGCTGCTGTTGAGGGTCATGACAGGTGCCAGCCTGGTCATTCTCTACACCGTGATTGAGAGCTGGTTGAACGGTCAGACATCCCCCGAGAACAGGGGCCGGGTCTTTGCCATTTATATGATGGTGACACTGATTGCCCTGGCACTGGCGCAACAATTTCTCCACCTGGCTGCGCCAACCGCTTTCACCCTTTTTGCCGTGTCTGCGATTCTGATCTGCCTCAGTGTGACGGCAATTACCTGGACGCGGATGGCACAGCCAGTATTCTCTGATGCTCCGAAAATGAAGCTGAAAAGGTTGTGGGGGCTGGCACCGGTAGCCCTGATGGCCGCCGTGTTCTCTGGCCTTTCCATGGGAGCTTTCTGGGGCATGGGCGCGCTTTATGCCGGTCGTGTGGGCCTTGATAATAGTGGCATTGCCACCTTCATCAGTTGCGTGATTATCGGCGGCGCTATTTTTCAATACCCACTGGGTCGTTATTCCGATCGCCACGACCGTCGCAGGGTGCTGGCTTTTGCCAGCGCCCTGGCTGCCATTGCGGCGCTGCTGATGTCCTTTTTCTCCAATATGATGGGGCTGTTTCTGGCCGCTTCGGTCTTTTATGGCGGGATGGCATTTTTCATCTATCCGGTGGCGGTAGCCCACCTGGTGGACCATCTGGACCATAACGATATTTTGCCCGGTGGCAGCACCCTGTTGTTGATCCACGGGATTGGTGCTGCATTTGGGCCGGCATTAGCCGGTCAGCTTATGGACTCCCTCGGTCCCCACGCGCTGCCGGTATTTTTTGCGCTGATGCAGATGCTGTTGGCGCTATATACAGTCATCAAACTTCGCGAGGTGCAAGTGGAGGTACTGGAAAATGCCGGACAGTTTGTTGCCATGGTTCGCACAACGCCCTCGGCATTGGAAATGATGCCCGACGAGCCGATTGAGGCTGAACTCAATACAGAGACTGATCACTCGAGGTGATCCACGGTTGCTGTGCGATGACATAAACAGCCCGTCAGGCGGGTGGTCGATTACTCTGGAAAAGCAGATCAGGTGAGCTAATGGTTGTTCTATGGATGATGGGCGCGTTGCTGTCACTGTCGCTGATGGCGGTGGGGGCACGGGAGTTATCCGGTAGTGTCGATACATTCCAGACCCTGTTTATCCGCAGTGTGATTGGTCTGGCGATCATTTCTGTCATTATTTACCGGGTTGGCGGCAAGAAACACTTCATCACACAGCGACCAAAGCTCCATATTGTGAGAAACCTGTTTCACTTTGGGGGCCAGTATGGCTGGTTTCTGGGTATTGGCCTGTTGCCACTGGCCCAGGTGTTTGCGCTGGAATTCACAGTACCCTTCTGGGTGGCCATCATTGCAGCGGTGTTCCTGGGCGAACAGCTGACACCGAGGCGCATGCTGGCAGTGGCATTGGGTATTGCCGGCGTGGTAGTTATTCTCAAGCCGGGTATTGAAATACTTGAGCTGGCCTCGTTGGTCGTGCTGGCCTCGGCGCTAAGTTTTTCATGTGCGTATGTGGCCACCAAATCATTGTCCCGCAGTGAACATCCACTGACGGTTCTGTTCTATATGTGCCTGGTTCAGATGCCAGTCAGCCTTGCGCTGGCTTTGCCCAACTGGAGCCTGCCGCGTGATCCAGAGCAATGGTGGTGGCTTTTTATTGTCGGGGTGACGGCGCTGACGGCCCACTTCTGTATAACCACAGCCATGAAAACATCGGATGCGGGTATCGTCGTGACGCTGGATTTTCTGCGCTTGCCGTTAATCGGATTAGTGGGCATTCTGTTTTATCGCGAGGCTTTTGATATGGTCCTTTTGTTGGGGGCGGGCTTGATGCTTGCGGGCAATCTGATCAATATTTACCGGCCCAGAAAGCAGCGGGCGCTGTTGGTTGATACCGTGGCTGCCGATAAAGAATAATGATGCTTCAACGGCGATTGATAACCAGTGAGATAGCGTATGACTAAAATGATGGATGGTACCCGCCTCAGTGCATTGATTCTGGGTGTGGCAATGATCGCAGGGTTGGCCTCACTGGGTTACCTGTTGGGCAATGCGCTTATTCAGTTCAAGGAATACGAACGAAGCGTCAATGTTAAGGGGCTTTCCGAGCGGGAATATCCTGCAGATGTGGTTATCTGGCCGATAGTGTTTGCTGAAGCGAGCAATGATCTGGAGCAGCTTTACAACTCAATTGAGGACAGTACCGGCAAAATCCGCCAGTTCCTGCTGGATAGCGGGTTGGAGGCCAGCGAGGTCAGTGTCTCTTTGCCGGCAATTACCGATAAGTCAGCCCGGGAATACGACAGTGGTACCCGCGCTGAATTCCGGTTCACTGCCAACCAGACGGTGACTATTTATTCTTCCCGGGTGGATCAGGTCAGGTCTCTGATGGCCTCCCTTTCTGAGTTGGGAAAGCAGGGTATCGTATTTACCGGGGGGAACTATCAGAGCCGCCCCGAGTTTCTTTTTACCCGGTTAAACGAGGTGAAACCGGAGATGATCGAGGAGGCCACCCGTGAGGCACGTCAGGTGGCGGAAAAATTTGCAGAAGATTCACAGAGCGAGCTGGGTAAGATCAAGCGCGCCTCACAGGGACAGTTCAGCATCACACCAAGGGATACCAACAATCCCCACATCATGAAAGTCCGGGTGGTGTCGACAATCGAGTATTACTTGTCGGACTGATTTTCGGCGCTGTGTTGTGCTGGAGAGTGCACTGGCGCGCTGTTTAAACCAGTTTCGTAGGGGGCCTTGTCGATAGTGTAGGGTTTGTCGAAAGTGCAGGTATTGCCGATAGCAGTTTGCGGCTGTAGTCGTGCCCGGGATTGGCAAACAGGGTCTCGGTCTCGGCAATTTCCACCAGTTCGCCGTGATGCATCACGGCGATGCGATCGGCGATATAGCGCACCACAGACAGGTCGTGGGAAATAAACAGCATGGTCAGGTTGTGTTTCTCCACCAGTGCCAGGATCAAGACCAGTATTTGCGCCTGAATCGTCACGTCGAGTGCCGAAACCGGTTCATCAGCGATAATCAATTCCGGTTTGGTGGCGATGGCCCGGCCAATCGCGATGCGCTGCCGCTGGCCCCCTGAAAACTCGTGGGGGTATTTGCGAATTGCCGCTCTGGCCAGTCCCACATCGTCCATCAGTGCCAATACCTGTGCCGTTACCGTTTTTCGGGTTGCCAGGCCGTGGTAGAGCAGCGGTTCTGCGAGGCAGTCAAAGACGGTCATGCGAGGGTTGAGGGATGCGTAGGGGTCCTGAAAAATCATCTGCATCCGGCGGCGCAGTGGCGTCATTCGTTTCTGCCGAAGGCCCACCAGATCCGTGCCATCAAATATCACAGTGCCACTGGTCACCGGTACCAGCTGCAATATGGATCTGCCCAGTGTCGATTTGCCGGAACCGGACTCACCCACCAGCCCGAGAATCTCGCCGCGCTGAATAGTCAGGGATACCTCGTTTACAGCTTTTTTGTCCGCTTTCTGTCGGCTGAGCCATCCTCCGCTGTTATCCGCGAAACAGGTGGTCAAGCGGTCAATCAGCAGCAATGGTTGATCACTGGGCTGAGACGGATGGGGTTTGCTGCCCGATGGAATCGATGCCAGTAATGTCCTGGTATAGCCTGAACGGGGCTTCTGGAAAATATCGTCGACCGGCCCTGTCTCAACGATTCTGCCTTCCTTCATCACGGCCACCCGGTCCGCCAGGCTGGCCACAACAGCCAGGTCGTGGCTGATAAAAATGACGGCGATAATGCGCCGCTTTTGCAGTGCCTTGATCAGGGAGAGGATCTGGGCCTGTATGGTCACATCGAGTGCTGTGGTCGGTTCATCACAGATCAACAGTTTCGGTTCGGCAATCATCGCCATTGCGATCATTACCCGTTGGCGCATCCCTCCCGAGAATTCGTGCGGGTAGTTGTGAATGCGCGTTTCCGGGTCGGCAATACCCACTTCATCGAGCATCGTTACAGCGCGTTTCAGGGCCTGCTGACGGTTCAGGTTTCGATGGTATAAGAGTGGCTCAATCAGCTGTTCGCCCACAGTCAGGTAGGGGTTTAGCGATGTCATGGGATCCTGAAAAATGATTCCGATTTCGTTGCCTCTGATCCGGCGCAGAGTGTCCGGTTGCATGCTCAGCAGGTCACGGCCTTCAAACAGTGCAATCCCCGACTCAATTTTTCCCGGTGGTTGGGGTATCAAGTTCAGCAGGCTGTAACAGGTCACTGATTTGCCTGAGCCGGATTCACCGACAATGGCCAGTATTTCGCCGTGATCCACGGAAAAACTGACACCGTCCACCGCCTTCATCACCCCCGCACGGGTGTGGAAATGGACGTTCAGGTTATCAACATTTAAAAGCATCATATTATTTTATAAATCATAAAGTTACAGGTTTATTGTGATAAATTAGTTTAAATGTTTCCTGCTCAACTAATCCTTTGATGCTTTGGGGTCCAGGGCATCCCGCAGGCCATCACCGAGGAAGTTGAGTGCGAAGAGGGTGATGGATAATGCCAGCCCCGGGAATATCAACAGCCAGGGGTATTCCTCCATGCTCTCGACACCGTGGGAAATCAGTAATCCCCAGGAGCTCTGGGGTGGTTGGATGCCCAGCCCGAGAAAACTGAGGAAGGCTTCCAGCAGCATCACATTGGGAATGGTCAGGGTGGTGTAGACAATGACCGGGCCCAGTGTATTCGGGATCAGGTGTCGGCGAATGATGATCCAGCGGGACAGGCCCATCGAAAAAGCCGCCTCAATAAATTCCTGATGGCGAAGATTCTGTACCTGCCCCCGGACTATGCGCGCCATGGTGAGCCATTCCACTGCACCAATCGCCAGGAACAGCAACAGAATATTGCGGCCGAATACCACCATAAGCAGCACGATGAAAATCATAAAGGGCAGGGCATAGAGAATATCTACCAACCGCATCATCACAGCATCGACGCGGCCTCCGGCATAGCCGGCCACGGTACCCCAGAGCACGCCGATGACCAGCGCCACGCCAGTGGCAACAAAGCCCACCAGCAGAGAGACGCGACTGCCGTACATGATGCGGGTCAGCATATCCCGGCCAAAGATATCCGTGCCCAGCCAGTGTGCTGCCGACGGCGGTGAGGCCCCCAGTTGCAGGTTCTGCTGCTCGTAACCGTAGGGGGCTATCCAGGGTGTCAGCAGTGCGATGACACAGAAGAACACCATGACAGCGAGGCCAAACAGGGCCAGGTGATTTTTGCGCAACCGCACCCAGCCATCGCGCCAGAGCGACGTCCCTTTTTCTGGAGCTGAAGCTGCTGATATGGGATTTACCATCAGCGGGACCTGCTCAGTTGGTGGCGCAATTTTGGATTGATCCACACGGCAACAATATCGGATAACAGATTAAACAGGACGATCAGCGTCGCGAAAAAAACCGTTGTACCGAGAATCATGGTGTAGTCGCGGTTGAACGCTGCCTGCACATAAAATCGACCCAGACCGGGTATCTGGAAGATGGTCTCCACCACAAAGGAACCGCTCAGCAGTCCCGCAAATGCCGGGCCGAGAAAGGCCACCACGGGTATCAGTCCGCCGCGCAGGGCGTGTTTCAGCACTACCACCCGTTCCGGCAGACCTTTGGCCCGGGCGGTGCGAATGTAATCCTGGGTCATTACCTCCAGCATGCCGCCGCGACTCAGTCTGGCGATATAGGCGGCGTAACCGGTACCGAGGGTAATCGCCGGCAATATCTTGTCACCGGCGAGCTCGCCCCAGCCGGATACCGGCAGCCATTCCAGCCAGATCCCAAAGACCAGCACCAGCAAAGGCCCCATCAGAAAAGAGGGCATACAGATACCCAGCATGGCCGCCGACATGGGCAGGTAATCCTGGGGGGTGTTGGGTCGCAGTGCCGCTATCACGCCGGCACAGACACCGATCAGGATAGCCACCAGCATGGCATAAAATGCCAGTTCAGCAGTGATGGGTAGTCCCCCGGCAATCAGCTCGTTGACAGTTCGCCCCGGGTAGCGGAAGGAGGGCCCAAATTCCCCATGGGCGAGATCCCCCAGGTAGCTCAGGTATTGTTGCCAGATTGGCTGGTCGAGTCGGTACTGGGCCTCCAGCGCCCTGACCACTTCCGGCGGCACTGCCTTTTCCGCGCTGAACGGGCCGCCCGGCGCGCATCTCACCAACAGAAAAGTGGCAGTGATAACCACCAGTAATACCGGAATGGCCTGTAATAACCGACTCAGAATAAAGCGCAACATCAGTGTGGCAACTCTGCAGCCGGCTTCTTATCGAGAGACAGGTTATCGAGAGACAGGTTTTTGTACAGGGTGTAGTTGAGTATGTTCGGCTCAAGCCCTTTAAGTGCGGGGTGCACCAGGCTTTTACTGGTATAGATGTGAATCGGAATAATCGGCATATCCTCCAGTAACAGCGCTTCCGCCTCTCGCATCAGACGGTAGCGCTCCTCGCGCGTCTCTGCTCTGGGTGCTTCCTTCAGTATCAGCTGGTCGAAGCGGGCACTGGACCAGCCGGTGCGGTTATTGCCGCCGTCGGTTATCCACATATCGAGAAAGGTGTTGGGGTCCACGTAATCGCCAATCCAGCCCGCCCGGGCAATGCCATAGTTTCCACCGTTAACCGAGTTCAGAAACACTTTCCAGTCCTGGTTGTGGAGACTCACCTTGATACCCAGCTCCTTGTACCACATCTGTTGGATAGCCACGGCAATTTTATGGTGTCCCTCTGAAGTGTTGAACAGTAACTCGGTAACCGGAAAACCTTCGCCACCGGGGTAACCCGCTTCCGCCAGCAGTACCCGCGCCCGGGCCGGGTCATAGGCAAAGCCAGCGGGGGCGGTGTAGCCCAGCGTATCCGGCGGCGTAAAGGTATAGGCCGGCAGCTCATCGCCCTTCGTGACCTGCCGGACAATCGCCTCCCTGTCGATACTCATGGCCAGCGCCCTGCGAACCCGTTTGTCGCTGAGGTGTGGCACCTGGGTATTGATGCGATAGAAATAATTGCCGAGATACGGATGGGTGTGCAGCAGCCCGGGATGATCCCGCCGATAGACCGCCAGTTTATCGATCGGCACGGTGGCGGTGCGGTGCAGTTGCCCGGAGCGAAACATCCGCTCCTCGGTGGTGATGTTTTCCGTAGGATAGAAGTGGATGGCATTGAGCGACACGTTTTCAGCATCCCAATAGTGGGGATTCTTTTCCACCACCACACGCTTGAACAGTTGCCATCCGGTCAGGGAGAAGGGGCCATTGCCGACAAAATTGCCGGGCCTGGTCCAGAGACTGCCGCGTTGGTCGGGCGGGCCAAATTTTTCAATGGTGGCGCGGTGCAATGGAAAGTAACTGTAGTGATCGAGCAATTGCAGGAAGTAGGGTGTTGGGTTGGCAAACTCAACCTCCAGTGTATGGTCGTCTATAGCATTGATACCCACAGCGGAAAAATCACTCAGCTCCTGCCTGAAATACGCCTCCGCATTTTTGATGGCAAACAGCATATAGGCGTATTGATTGCCGAGCGAGGGCTGCAGTGCCCGCCACCAGGACCAGGCAAAATCCCCGGCTGTGACAGGGTCACCGTTTGACCAGCGTGCGTCATGGCGCAGGTAAAATGTATAACGCTTGCCGTCGGCGCTGATCTCCCAGTGGGTAGCCACACCGGGAACAGGTTCAAGTGTTGAAGGATCTTTCAGCACAAGCCCTTCGAGGAGGGCCGTGAGGATATTGTGCTCCGGCACCCCCGTGACAATATGCGGGTCCAGCTCCTGGGGATCAGTGCCATTGCCGAGGTGGAGTATTCCCTGTCGGTTGCCACTGGCGGTGTTGCTCTCCCCCTGACCACAGGCCATTACCAACAGGCTGAACAGGAGGCTGACAGAGGCCATTTTCAGGAACGGCATAGATTGCTCAATAGCGTGATAGGAGACAGGCTATGTTAGGCAAGGACGGCATTGAGTGCCAGCCCCCGATCGTGGTTGAAATAGCGGTTCCGAAGGACCATAATGCCCACCCTTCGGGAGTTCTGTACAAGACTCCGATTCTTTATGGTGACCTCTGCCGGTCCCCTCGCAATGATCAGCTGTGAACCCCGCCAGGCCCGGAAGGGAGCAACGGTAGCAGTGACATCGTGTGCCGGGGTGCGGCTGGCAGGGGAAGCCACCAGTTTATTTTCAAACGTTGGTTAATCAGAAAGTCCGGCGCAGATGCGAATTGGGCCTGTCTTTTGCGGAAAAATAAATCCCCAACTACCACCCGAGCATCTGGAGAAGCGACCATGCTCAGATTGTAGCCGGGGACCAGTCGTGTCATACGTGCTTTGCCCTGTTATCTATGCGGCATCGACATTCAGGGTCTCGTTGATCAGTTTGTTAAGCTCCGGTATGCAAGAGCCACAGTTGGTACCGCAGTTAAGTTGTTCTCCCAGTGCTTTTGTGGAATTTGCCCCATCGACAATGGCTGCCAGGATCTGTTTTTCGCCGACCTCAAAGCAAGCGCATATTAATTTTCCCCGGTCGGGCTGGTTCATGTCGATCCCCGCCAGCAATTGCCACGGGGAGGACGTTATCTCCCGGCTGAGTAATCCCTGTAACCAGCTTGTTGCCGGCATCAGTGACAGACTGTGATGACTGAAGATGGCCATTTGCACCAATGCGCCTTCGTAGCAGATAAAACGCTCGTCCCTATGTTCGGTATCGGCGTAATGGGCGCAGTTGCCGGTGAAGCCCTGCTGGCTGATAAAGGCTTGCCAGTCGAAGCCCTCAGCGGCAGCAAATCGGTAGCAATAGCCCTTGTTATCTGTCAGTGGCGTCATTGACCAATCGATGAATTCGTCGCAGTCCAGTGCCTCCCTGCTGACCACCATTGCCCAAACCGGTGTCGCCACTTTTTTCAGTGCGGCGGGGGTAAATTTGAATTCGGGTTGCCCGGACACCGGATCGGTCAGTGGGGCAATCACTGAGCAAACGCGAGCCTGGCGGGCGAACTGGTCGTTCCAGTGAATCGGCATAAACAGCTGATTTTTCCCCATGCCTTCATCCAGCATCACGCCGACCCGGACGGCCCCATGTACGGTGCGCACCTCTGCCAGATCTCCATCGTGAAGTTCATTTGTACGGGCTGTTTCGGGGTGCACCAGGACAAAGGGCGCATCGATATGATTGAGCAATCGTTGGGCGCGGGCGGTGCGCGTCATGGTGTGCCACTGGTCGCGGATTCTTCCGGTATTGAGTGCACAGGGATAGGTCACACTGAGCGGTTGAACCGGCAGACGGGGCGCAATGGCGATAAACTGAGCCTTGCCGGATGCCGTCACGAACCCGCCCTCAGTGAACAGGCGCGCTGTTCCCGCGGGAGATTCAGCCGTGACGGGCCATTGGATGGGTGAGAGATCGTTGTATTGTTGTTCAGACAGTTCGCTGAGGCCGCTGATATTGAAAATGCGCTTGCCCCCGTTCCTGAAACCACTCAATGCAGCGTGTTCAACAAACACATCCCGCGGTGACCGGTAGGGAAACGCCTCCGAGAACCCAAGTCTTTGTGCGACCTGGGTCATGATCCACCAGTCGTCCTTTGCTTCACCCACGGGTTTTATCAGTGCTCGCTGTCTTGAGATGCGGCGCTCGGAGTTTGTGACGGTGCCGTTTTTCTCGCCCCAACCGGTGGCTGGCAGCAAAATATCGGCGGTGGCGGTCGTGTCTGTGGCTGCCACGCAGTCGGAGACAATCACGGTTTCACAGCGCTGCAGAGCCTCTCTGACACGATTGGCATCCGGCATGCTGACCACCGGATTGGTCGCCATAATCCAGATTGCCTTGATCCTGCCGTCGGCGACGGCGTCAAACAGGTCCACTGCTTTCATGCCCGGCTGCTGACAGAGTTGGTCGGTAGCCCAAAAGTCGGCCACGGTTCGCAAGTCCCCGGGGTTGTAGTCCATATGGGCAGCCAGCTGGTTGGCCAGACCGCCCACTTCCCGGCCACCCATGGCATTGGGCTGACCGGTAATCGAGAATGGGCCTGCGCCGATCTTGCCGATTCTTCCGGTGGCAAGATGGCAATTGATAATGGCATTGCCCTTGTCAGTGCCGGAGGAGGATTGGTTGATCCCCTGTGAGTAGAAGGTAATGGTTTTATCCGTTTCGGCGAACCACTGGTAAAAGGTTTCCAGTACGTCCGTTTCAAGCCCGACCAGGCGGGCCGTTTCTGCAAAAGAGATGGCATTGGCGGCTTCCAGTGCCTCCCGATAGCCTTCAGTGTGCTGCGCTATATACTCAGAACAGCTAGCCCCCGTTTGCTGCAACCACGCCAGTAAACCGACAAACAGATAGCCATCGGCACCGGGGCTGATCGGCAAATGGAGGTCGGCGAGATCACAGCTGGCCGTGCGGCGCGGGTCGATCACCACCACCCGCATGGTGGGATTTCGTTTTTTGGCAGCGGCCATCCGGCGATAGAGTACCGGGTGGGTCCAGGCGGCGTTGGAGCCAACCAGAATCAGCAGATCGCAGTGATCCAGGTCTTCGTAACTGCAGGGTACCGCATCGGCACCAAAAGCCCGCTTATAGCTGGTGACGGCAGATGACATACAGAGTCGGGAATTGGTATCCACATTGCCAGTGCCGATAAAGCCCTTGGCCAGCTTGTTGGCCACGTAGTAGTCCTCGGTGAGCAATTGTCCGGACAGGTAAAAGGCGATGGCGCCGGGGCCGTGTTCCTCGCGAACCTCGTTCAGTCGCTTTGCCACTGTATCGAGGGCGGTGTCCCAGTCGACCTGTTGACCGTTGACAGACGGGTAGAGTAGCCGGCCGTGGTCGCCCATGGTTTCGTGGAGCGCTGAACCTTTTACACAGAGGGCACCGTAGTTGGCGGGGTGGGTTTTATCGCCGGATACGGCGATGATGCTGTCGTCCCGTAACTTTGCAGAAACACCACAGCCAACCCCGCAGTAGGGGCAGGTGGTTTCCAAATTGGAGGTGGATGCACTCATGAAGATCTGCCGGATGCCGAGCATCGCCTAGGGGGTGACTACCACTTGACTGCCCACCAGTTCAATGGCGTAGGTGGGCACCGTCACGTCCTCGTTTTCCAGGCACTGGCCGGTGGTCAGATCATAGTGCTGTTTGTAGAGCGGTGAAGCGACCACCAGTCTGCCCTGTACATCGCCAACCACGCCCCTGGACAGCACGTTGGCCTTGCCGATGGGATCCCAGTTGCCAATGGCATAGACCTGAGGCGCTTCATCGGGCAGGTAAAAAACGGCCACCTGCTGGCCGTCGATCAGTGCACAGATGCCGGAATTTGGTATCAGGTCTTCCTGTAGGCAGATCACCAGCGGGTTTTCAGATACTCTGTTTTCTGCGGTATTCATCAATAAAGCCTCATTACGCCGATTTGGCCAACAGTTGGTCGGTTTCCTCTTCGGTGGCCGGCCGCGGCTGACCGCGCTCCTGCACGAACACAACCCGTTCATCCGCCGCATCAGCGTTGACGAACTGGCGGAAGCGTTTGAGTTTTTCCGGGTCCTCAATGGTGGTTTTCCACTCGCACTGGTAGGTGCCGACAATACTGTTCATCTGCTCCTCCAGTTCGGCACAGATACCCAGCCGGTCGTCGATGACCACCTCTTTCAGGTAATCCAGACCACCCTCCAGATTGTCCAGCCACACCGAGGTGCGCTGCAGGCGGTCAGCGGTTCGTACATAGAACATCAGGAAGCGATCGATGTACCTGATCAGGGTTTCGTCATCCAGGTCGGTGGCGAACAGGTCGGCGTGGCGGGGTTTCATGCCGCCATTGCCGCACAGGTACAGGTTCCAGCCGTGCTCGGTGGCAATTACCCCGAAGTCCTTGGATTGCGCCTCGGCACACTCCCGAGTACAGCCGGAGACGGCGGACTTCAGTTTGTGGGGCGAGCGCAGACCCTTGTAGCGATCTTCGATATAGATCGCCATGCTGACGCTGTCCTGTACCCCGTAGCGGCACCAGGTGCTGCCGACACAGGATTTGACGGTGCGCAGTGCCTTGCCGTAGGCGTGGCCGGTTTCAAAACCGGCGTCGATCAGTTCTTTCCAGATATCCGGCAACTGATCCACTCTGGCCCCAAACAGGTCGATCCGCTGCCCGCCGGTAATCTTGGTGTAGAGATTGTATTTTTTGCCCACCTCGCCGAGCACAATCAGTTTGTCCGGGGTGATCTCGCCACCCGGCACCCGCGGCACCACAGAATAGGTACCGCTCTTTTGCATATTGGCCAGAAAG
>CATLZI010000024.1 GCA_950063125.1 uncultured Porticoccus sp.
CCTGGTGCTGCAGGAAAGGGGCTCAATCCGCTGATTGCCATTCAGGTGTGCACAGACTTCGAGCAGATGGGTGGCGGCGATAACCCGGGTTTTGCTACTCAGGGCCGCTTCCTCCGCGTTCATGGCAGGCAAGATCAGAGATCTTCCCGACTTTCCGCAGGCCAGTGAGGTTGGCAGTACCCCCTCCACGGGGCGCAAGTCTCCCGACAGCGCCAGTTCACCGATGACTTCGTATCGATCGAGCCGGTCTGCGGGGATTTGTGCCGACGCGGCCAGCACCCCCAGCGCAATTGCCAAATCGAAACGACCCCCTTCCTTGGGCAGATCGGCGGGAGCCAGGTTAATCGTGATGCGTCGGGCGGGGAAATCGAAGTGAGCGTTTAGCAGGGCACTGCGAACCCGGTCTTTGCTCTCTTTCACCGCAGTTTCCGGCATGCCCACAATCGACAGCCCGGGGAGTCCGTTAGACAGATGAACCTCCACGGTCACGGCGGGAGCATCGATGCCGTATTTGGCGCGGGTATGGACGATAGCAAGTGACATGGAGGCCCTCCTTGGCTGGCATGTCGATCAGATGGTGCTTCCTTTGTATTAGGGCGGCCGGGACCGTTCAGTCTTGCCGATTCTCCAGTTGTGCTTCAAGCCTGGCGAGCTGTTGCTCGAGTTGTTCCAGCTTTTCCCGGCTGCGCTTCAGGACAGCCTGCTGGGCATCGAACTCGTCCCGGGTCACCAGCTCCAGCTTGTCGAAAGCAGCCTGTGCGGCCGTTCGCAGCTTCTGTTGCATGTCGCTACCCAGGGCCTCTGCACCCGGTGTAATGACATTGTTGAGTTGGTGCAAAAACTGGTTGATGAACTCGTTGGGTCGCATTGATGAGCTGCTCCTAATAAGTGGTGATCTATTTTAAGGAGATCACTCTGTATGTACAGAGCACTTTGGTGACGACTGCTTCCCGGCAGCATTCAGCAGCTGGGCTTCCGGCGAATTTTTTTGGTGCGATGACAGATTTGGTTAGTCCATTTGTGCACAAAAAAGGTGCATCTAAAGGTTGGTGGCCGCTTTACAGGAGTTCAGTTACCGCTTTTTTAATGTTGGCATGCCAAATGCATTAAGTGCTGATGTACCAATTACAAACTGTGATTGCATGTTTAATTTTTCGCTGTTGTTTATATTTTGGAGAAGCATATGAACGCATTTAAAAAGTCTCTGGTCGTTACCTCTATGGCGCTGACCTTCCCCTTGGCTTCCAATGTTGCGCAGGCCTACGAGGTTTCTGCCAACGTCACAATCGCTTCGGATTACAGATTCCGTGGGATTTCACAGAATGATACGGAGATTGCCCTGCAAGGTGGTTTTGATATCGCGTTTGATAACGGCCTGTACGTGGGTACCTGGGGCTCCCAAGTGGACTTCAATGATCCGGACAGCTCTGATGCCGGACTCGAGCTAGACTATTACATCGGTTACGGTGGCAATCTCACTGAAGAGGTTAGCTATGACGTAGGTTATCTTTACTATGATTACCCGGGTTCCGATGCAACTGAATTTGACCTGACCGGCAAGCGCGATCTCGATTATCAGGAACTCTACGGCAGCCTTTCCTACAAAGGGGGCACGCTGGGCTTTGCCTATTCTGATGACTATTTCCTGGAGACTGGTGAATTCTGGTATCTCTATGCGGACTACGGTTTCGAGCTGCCCCACGGGTTTTCACTGGGATTCCATGTGGGCTACAACAAGTTTGAAAACAAAAGTACTGACAGTGGCAAGGATGGCGAAGAAGCTTTCCTGACCGATGGTGAAGACAAGTATACGGATTACTCCATCACCCTCGGCAAGTCCTGGCAGGGACTGGATTTTGCACTGAGCTGGATTGATACCACGCTGGACGATGAAGAGTGCTTCGATACTTCCTGGTGTGACAGCACGTTGTTGTTTTCCATTAGCAAAAGCATGTAATTGAACGGTGGCACCCGGCATGTCGGGTGCCACTATCTCTGAGGAGCAATGCAATGAAAATGATTACAGCAGTTGTCAAGCCCTTCAAACTGGATGACGTGCGAGAAGCGCTTGCCGCCATCGGTGTTCAGGGCGTGACGGTGACCGAGGTAAAAGGGTTTGGCCGACAAAAAGGCCACACAGAACTGTACCGTGGTGCTGAATATGTGGTGGACTTTTTGCCCAAGGTGAAGCTCGAATTAGCCCTTGCGGATGAAATGGTGGATGGCGCTATAGAAGCGATTACCTCTGCTGCTCATACCGGCAAGATCGGTGATGGCAAAATCTTCATTTCGGATTTACAGGAAGTCATTCGAATTCGCACCGGTGAAACCGGTGTAGAAGCAGTTTAAGACACGGGAGACTACGACAATGAGTCCTGAAATTATTGAAGTTAAATACGCGCTCGATACATTTTATTTTCTGATCGCTGGCGCGTTCGTGATGTGGATGGCGGCAGGTTTCGCCATGTTGGAGGCCGGCCTGGTTCGCGCCAAAAACACCACTGAAATTCTTACCAAAAACGTCGCACTGTTTGCCGTTGCCTGCACCATGTATCTGTTTGTGGGTTATACCATCATGTATGGCGGCAGCGCGGGCGGCTTCCTGCCCGATGGCTGGTTCGGTAACAGTATTGCAAATGCTTCTCTCGAAGAGGTGCTGGCCAGCGACGGAGACACGTATTACTCCGGCGCGTCGGACTTCTTCTTCCAGGTGGTATTTGTGGCAACCGCGATGTCGATTGTATCCGGTGCTGTTGCCGAGCGGATGAAGCTCTGGGCCTTCCTGATTTTCGCCGTGGTCATGACGGGTGTTATCTATCCGATCCAGGGAATGTGGACCTGGGGTGGTGGTTTCCTTAGCGAAGCCGGTTACTCCGATTATGCCGGTTCCGGTATTGTTCACATGGCCGGTGCTGCCGCTGCCCTGGCGGGTGTGTTATTGCTCGGTGCCCGCAAGGGGAAATACGGTGCCAACGGACAGATCAACGCTATTCCCGGTGCCAATATGCCCCTGGCAACACTGGGTACCTTTATCCTGTGGATGGGTTGGTTCGGCTTCAATGGTGGTTCTGAACTGGTTGTTTCAGACGTCAGTTCCGCCAATAACGTGGCCAGTGTCTTCGTCAACACCAATGCCTCAGCTTGCGGTGGTTTGATCGCTGCCCTGTTGCTGGGCCACATCCTGTTTGGTAAAGCGGATCTCACCATGGCGCTGAACGGCGCTCTGGCTGGTCTGGTCGCCATTACTGCCGGTCCTCTGGCACCGAGTCCTGTTGTGGCAACATTGATCGGGGCCATCGGCGGTATCATTGTGGTGTTTTCCATCGTCGGCCTGGACAAAATGAAAATTGATGACCCAGTAGGGGCCATCTCTGTTCATGGTGTGGTAGGTATCTGGGGTGTCCTGGCTGTGCCATTCACCAATAGCGATGCCTCATGGGGCTCTCAGATCTACGGTATCGTGGTGATTTTCCTTTGGGTCTTTGTGATGAGCCTGATTATCTGGGGTATTATCAAGGTCGCCATGGGTATCCGCGTCAGTGAACAGGCCGAGTACGAGGGTGTTGATGTGTCCGAGTGTGGCATTGAAGCCTATCCCGAGTTCACTAAAAGCTGATCTCTCTTCCCACTCTCAGGGGGCCGGTCGAGATGACTGGCCCCCTGTTTTTATGTTTGATCTGAAAACCGGGTAACCGGGGTGCAATTATTGATGGGAAGGTGTATCTTTTGCCGTCAATTGTTCGTTCTAAATAAAATGTACAAGGTAAATCTATGAAGCTTATTACAGCTATTGTAAAACCCTTCAAACTGGACGATGTCAGAGAGGCGCTTGCAGAGGTCGGCGTTCAGGGTATTACTGTCACTGAGGTAAAAGGTTTTGGGCGCCAGAAAGGCCACACTGAACTCTATCGTGGTGCGGAATACGTAGTGGATTTCCTGCCCAAGGTAAAATTGGAAATTGCGCTTGATGACAACCACGTCGATGTTGTGGTTGAGGCGATTACCAAGTCTGCTCAAACCGGTAAGATCGGCGATGGCAAAATCTTTATTTCCACATTGGAAGAAGTAATTCGTATTCGTACCGGAGAAACCGGTAGCGACGCAATTTAGGCTGGCCGGGCTGAATGCCCGGCAACCCCTAATTTTCCCGTCCCATCGCGCTCTTCTCTTTTGAACAGAGTCGACAGGTTGTCAGTTTGATCACGCCTCTATCGGATCTTTTGTCAGCTCAGGGGCTGATGATCAGGTCAAAGCTCACCTGAATATTATCGCTGTAGGTGATTTCATCGGGTAGATAGGTTCCCGGTCTAGCAGCGCTGCTGCGTACCATCATCGTCTCCATCCCGGATGCCTTCATCATGTCGCCAGAGGGGGGCGTGTTGCGGTGGTAATCGATTCGCACGACAGGCCCAAGCTCTGCCCCGTAGGCTTTTGCAAGTGCCTCAGCCTTGCTCTTCGAGTCCGAGATTGCCAGCAGATGAGCTGCCTGGATGTGTTTGGGCATTTCACTGTTTTCGTAACGTACGTTATCAATACCCTCCAGCCGTTGGGCTAGCGCCTGGTCCATCACTTCGGTGAGTTGTGTCATATCCTTTAACGTGACAGTGAGCTGGCGGATCGCCTCATAACCGCTGAACAACCGATTGCTGTTGGTGTGTTCGTAGCGAGGATAAATGCGGATGGATGAGGCCACCAGGTCATCCTGTGAGATAGACATGGCTTTGAGTTGATCGATAAAGGCATTTACCCGGTCATCCACATCGCGCTTCGCTTCCTGGCCGGATTTGCGGGTGGCCCGGACGCTCAACTCGAGGATGGCGGTATCAGCAGGGACGGTAACTTCACCGTAGCCATTGGTGGAAATCAGCCTTCGGTCAGTTTCATCATGGGCCTGGCAGGACAGGGACAGAAACAGTAAAGGTAACAATAGGACGTTGCGCACAATAAAACTCCGTTGGTGTATGTTGAGAAACCATGACATAAAGTAGGGCAGGCAATAAATACCTGCAGCCAGATAGCCTCAGTAGCCGTTCACTTTTTTTGGGCGCGAGGATGAGACTGGTCATAAATCCTGGCAAGGTGCTGGAAGTCCAGGTGGGTGTAAACCTGAGTCGTGGATAAATTGGCATGGCCCAACAGCTCTTGAACAGCGCGCAGGTCGCCACTGGATTCCAGCAAATGGCTCGCAAATGAGTGGCGCAACATGTGGGGGTGTATTTTCCCGTCCATATTTTGCTTGAGACCGATCAGTCTGAGCCGTTCCTGAATGGTGCGGCAAGAAATGCGTTTGCCCTGGCGGCTGACGAAAATTGCCCGCGTGTCGTCATTGGCAAATTCACGGCGCCTTGTTAGCCAGGTTTTCAAGGCTCTGATTGCATGGCTGCCCACGGGCAGTTGCCGCGATTTGTTCCCCTTCCCGGTAACCGTCACCAGTTGATCATTCAGATCGATATCCCCTAGGTTCAGGGCCGTTAATTCCGATAGCCGCAGGCCAGAAGAATAGAACAGCTCGACGACAGCCAGATCTCTGCAGTCGATCCAGCTTTCCGCCGAGAAAGCTAGGTAGCGCGCCACCTGGTCCGTATCGAGGGTTTTTGGGAGTTTTTTCGCAGATTTTGGTGCACTGATGGCAATCGCTGGATTGGCTTTCAGCCACTGTTGTTTGAGCCCGTAGTTAAAGAAAGTCCTCAGTGAAGCGAGCCAGCGGTCGAGACTGCGTCCGCCCAGCCCTTTACGATGAAGGGTGGTCAGGCAACTGCGAATATGCTGGCCATCCAGTTGTAGCAGCGACAGGGATTGCTTTTCACACCAGTCGTCCAGTTTGCGCAGGTCACGAAGATAGCCCTTGATGGTGTGAGTGGAAAGTCTGCGTTCGCTGCGTAAGTACTGTTCAAATTGCTGGAGTGGGTCAGTGCAGTCGGGCAGCATCGGTTCGGTCCCTCGGCTAGGGTAACAGGCGGGGAATAATGCGGTTCAGTACCTCTGCAATATAGCTGAGGAACAGCGTACCCATGCTGCTCCGATAGTAGTTTGGATCAGTATGGCCGATAGCCAGCACGCCGAACACAGAGCCGTGTGTCAGGGGTACAGCAGCCACAGAGCCCACATTTTTAGCATCATTGCCAAACAAAAAAGCCAGCTCGTCACTACCCAGAACCCCGCAGATAGGCCGATTGGTGCGCAGTAGTGTCCCGATATGACTATTGGCCTGTTCAACGCTAACCATCCGCACATGGGGGTTCAGTTCAGAGGTTTGGTCGTCACCAAACAGGAGCATGCTGTGGAACTGAACCTGGAAGTCTGTGCTGAGGCTGTTGGATGTGGCATTGACAATGGTTGCGAGATCCTCTGCTTCCAAAAGGGTCAGGATGAGCCGTTTGGTTTTTTCGAAGAGTTTGTCATTGATTTTTGCTGAATCCAGCATGGCATTGAGCCGCTGTCGCATTTCCAGGTTGCGTTCCCGTAAAACGGCTACTTGCCGTTCAATCAACGAGATGGCTGGCCCACTGTCGTGGGGCAGCTCTATGACTTCAAGCAGATCGGGGTGATCTTCAAAAAAACACGGGTTCGTTTCCAAGTAGGTTTTAATCTGGGCGGGGGTCAGCAATTCGTCAGTACGCGGGTTTTTTTGCTCTGTACTCATATTTTTATCCGTCCATGAAAAACGGTGGTGGCCGGTCCGGACATGATTACCGGCTGATTCTCGCCTGGCCACTCTATCTGGAGACTGCCGCCCGGGAGGTTGACGGTTACGTACGAGTCTAGCAGGTCTTGCAAGGGGCCCGCCACTACTGCGGCACAGGCTCCGCTTCCACAGGCCAGTGTCTCGCCAGCGCCCCGTTCAAAAACCCGCAGGTTAATCTGCTGGCGGTTTAGAATCTGCATAAAGCCCACGTTGACTCTCTGGGGAAAACGATGATGGCACTCTATCTCAGGTCCCAGTGTGTCGACCGGTGCTGTTTGTATGTCGCTGACGGTGAGGACAGCGTGGGGGTTGCCCATCGATACTGCGCTGATCGACAGCGCTTTGCCATCAACTGACAGGGGGTAACTGATAGACTTCTCGTCGGCAACAAACGGAATATCCGGCGGGGTCAGAATGGGCACGCCCATATTTACTTCGATCAGATTGTTGGCTTTAACCCGCAGCGTGATAACGCCCGTCGCGGTTTCCACCCGTAACGTACTTTTTCCGGTGAGGTGCCGGTCCCGGACAAATTTGGCAAAACAGCGGGCACCGTTGCCACATTGCTCAACTTCATTGCCATCCTGATTGAAAATCCGGTAGCGAAAATCCACATCATGGCGGCTGGGTGGCTCTACCACCAGTATTTGATCGCAGCCAATACCAAAGTGGCGGTCCGCCAGCTTGCGGCCTAGCGCTGGAGTCATGGTAATAGCCTGAGAGACCCCGTCAATGACAACGAAATCATTACCCAGTCCGTGCATTTTGGTAAAACGTAACAGCATAGCGCAGTTATCTTGTATTAAAGGTTTGATCCCAGGATAGTTCGGTTTTGCTGCAGGTTCAGGCGGGTAGCAGGGTCTCTCCACGAATGAGATCCTCAATCGATTCCCTAGCCCTGACCTGATGGGTCCGGTTGCCGTCCACCATGACTTCTGCCGCACGGCCCCGGCTGTTGTAGTTAGAGCTCATGGTAAATCCATAGGCCCCGGCTGAATAAACGCACAACAGATCTCCCTGCTCAAGCGCCAGCAATCGATTTTTCCCCAGGAAGTCTCCGGTTTCGCACACCGGACCGACAATGTCCCAGTGCCGGGGCGTGCCGGTATGGGGCGATACCGGTTCGATGGCCATCCATGCCTCGTAAAGTGCCGGCCGGATCATATCGTTCATGGCTGCATCAACGATGGCAAAGTTTTTGTCTTTCCCGGGCTTCAGGTATTCCACCCGGGTTAGCAGGATACCGGCGTTTGCTGTTATCGATCGTCCGGGTTCGAGCACCAGTGTTATCGGCGATTGGTCGAGTTGTTGTCGAATGGCCGCGATGTATTCCGATGGATGAGGCGGTTGCTCGTTCTGGTAACACACGCCGAGTCCGCCCCCCAGATCCAGGTGTTCCAGCTTAATGCCGTTGGCAGACAGTTGTTCTACCAGCTTCAGTACCCGATTCAACGCATCGATAAAAGGTGCGATCTCGGTTAATTGGGAGCCGATGTGGCAGTCAATGCCGGTAATGGTCAAGTGGGGCATTTCGCTGGCGACCAGGTAGACATCCAGCGCCTGGTTGATATCAATGCCAAATTTATTGTCGCGCAGGCCGGTGGAAATATAGGGATGGGTTTTTGCATCCACGTCGGGGTTGACCCGCAGGGAAATGTTCGCCTTTTTGCCGGATTCACCTGCCACCCGGTTGAGTACTGCGAGCTCGGCTTCGGATTCAACATTGAAACAGTGGATACCGACCTGTAATGCCCGGGCCATCTCCGATGGCTGTTTGCCCACGCCGGAAAAAATGACCTTCGCGGGATCTCCTCCTGCTGCCAGAACGCGCTCCAGTTCACCCACCGAGACAATGTCGAATCCAGCACCGAGCTGGGCCAGTACATTTAATACGGCGAGGTTGGAATTGGCTTTCACCGCATAGCAAATCAGGTGATGTCTATCGGCCAGTGCGTTTTGATAAGCCATAAAATGTTCTGTGAGCGCCGCTCGGCTATAGACGTAAGTTGGTGTGCCGTAGCGCTCGGCAATCCTGGTGAGTGGAACCCCTTCGGCGCACAATCTGCCGTCTCGGTAATCAAAATAGTTCATGGTTGGCCGCAACCCTTGGTGAATTATGCGTCGGTGTCCGAAGGCTGGCCTTCTTCCTCTTCCGCTGGTTGGGTTTGTTGTTCGGCGGGGGTCTGCTGCACCGGCTCGGGTGGAAGGTATAGCGGACCTTTATTGCCGCAGGCGGACAAGCCGATAAAAACCGCGCTGAGCAGTATCAGTGCAAAAAAACGTTGCATGTGGGGAAGCCTGTATTCTGATTCCGGGAATTCCTGCGAGTATAGCGGCTGTCACCCTAAACACTCAATCGCGTATACTCTTCAATAAGTTCAGTAATGCCTCCAAGAGTTCTACCCTATGACTGAAATTGGGTTCACCCAACTGGCAGACGAGCTGATGCTGTCGGTTGAGGATGCTATTGAAGGCAGCGGCCTGGATATTGATTATGAGAGTACCGGCGGCGTGCTGACTCTCACCATCGAGGCAGAAAACTCTAAAGTGATTGTTTCCCGGCAGCGGGCAATGTCCCAGGTATGGTTGGCGGCCAGGTCCGGTGGCTTTTATCTGGATCACCATGATCAAAACTGGCGCTGTACTACGACAGGTGAAACTTTTGAGGCCCTGCTGAACCGTGTTTGCCGGGAGCAGGGCGCGGGCGAACAGGAAGTTTTTGAACGCTCAAATGGCTAGTCAAGGTGGTTCCGGTTAGGGAAAAGCTGATAGCTTTTACGAATCGAAGCCTTTATTCTTTCCGGTCTCCCGATTAGACCCCCTCTGCATTGACATGAATTGGTTTTTAGCTATATGACGTATTGCGTTTCGATAAGATTGAATGAAGGACTGGTTTTCTGTTCTGATTCACGCACCAATGCTGGCCCGGACAGAGTCAGCACCTACAGCAAGTTGCACCGCTTTTCCATCCATGGCGATCGTCAGATGATGATGATGTCCGCCGGTAATCTGGCCACCAGTCAGGCAGTGATGGCCCAGATTGAGCGGGATCTCAAAGAAGATGCCGACTTTAATTTGCGCAAGGCCTGCTATCTGTCTGAGGTGGCTGATTATATTGGTGAGCTGAGCGTCAGGGAGCAAAGCAAATACAAGCAGAATGGGATGAAGGCCGGTTTCAACGCCGAGGCAACCTTTATTCTGGGTGGACAAATCAAGGGAGTGGATACCGAGCTTTACATGGTATATCCCGAGGGCAACCACATTACCTCCTCGGAACAGTATCCATTTTTGCAAATCGGAGAAACCAAATATGGCAAACCGATACTGGATCGGATTATCCGTCCCGAAACACCCCACGAGACGGCCATGCGCTGTGCCCTGGTGTCGCTGGATTCAACGATGCGCAGCAACGCTACCGTGGGGCCGCCCATCGAGCTGCTTTACTACGAGGCAGACAGCCTGAGCAATCCCAATAAGTATTATAAGTTTGAGGAAAATGATCCCTACCTGGTCATGTTGCGTCAGAGCTGGGATGAAAATATACGCAAGGCTTTTAGTGAGTTGCCGTCGTTGAGCCAAGTGTTTGGAGCTGACTTATAACCCGGTCCACAAATACCAGCTTGTTTTCTACTTGGTGATTGATGATAAAAGGGTAGGCATCTTGCCGCCCGACACTCCGGTTGAGTTCATTCAGGGTGATGCTCAGCTCCCGCCAGATATCAATGCGCGTTTGCATGTCCATGGCTGAGGGCCCGTGATTGATAACACCGTGAGCCGCGGCCGTTTCCAGTGCATCATAGATGTGCAGGTAATGACCCCAGCTTTCAGCCCAGTCTTCAGAGGGATGGGCACTGGCATAACTGCTGATGAAATGATCGGCCCAGTCCGGCGCCGGTCCATGCCTGTAGTAGTCATCCAGCGCACGGCGGTAATCCTGGCGTTCATCACCGAAGACGTTTCTGAAGGCCTGTTTCATGTCGTCATCCGGATTGAGCCTTGACCAGTAATAGTGCCCGGATTCATGGCGCAGGTGTCCCAGTACGGTGCGATAGGATTCCTTCATTTCGGATTTGACGGTCACTCGGGCGATATCGTCCGCTTCCATCACGTTGATCGTAATGACCCCGCCGAGATAGCCGGTGGTGACAAAAGTCTCTGCAAAAAGCGGCTGTGTACGGCCATCTTCAATAAAATCCAGTAGCAGGCCACGCTCGGGTTCCGACCAGCCGTTTTCAAAAGGTAAGCCCAGTTGTATCAAGGTGAAAAACAGGCGTTTTTTGCCCTGTTCCAGTCGCAACCAGCGTGCCTTGTTCTCGGGTTGGCTCTGATTGGGGATAGTTCGGTTGAATTGACAGGCAGTACAAAGTGAGTAGTCACTTTGTTTTGGAATCAGCCAGTTACAGACACCAAATTCCGTTTCGTTGCTACAGAAGCGGAACAACTGCTGATCGCTGGCCTCGAATAACTGGCCATGCACAGCGGTCAGCGTCCGCATTTCCATATTCCCGGGGTCAAAACCCAGATTGGTTTTGCAGTAGAGGCATTGGCGACTTTCAAAAAAAACCTGATTGCCACAGTGGCAGAAAAACTTCTTCATGATTGCATGGGCAAAAACCAGGCTGTATTGATGGCATCGTCAAGTTGATTGAGTGATATTTGCAGCTGATCGATAAATTGGTGCAGTTGCGCGAGGGTCATGTTTTCCGCATCAAACCGGGTCAGCTTTTGCAGTGCCGATTCCACTATCTGGATCGCATCGCCATTGTTGCTCAGTGGCTGCAGTTCTTCAAGGATTCCTGTCAGGCAAAAGTAAACGGTACGGGGCAGCCTGGCTTCCTTGAAAATAAAGTTGACCACAGCGTTTGGTTCCACCAGTGGGCCAATTTTGTGGCGATAGGCGCTCATCGCCGAGAGCGATTTAAGCATGCTGCCCCACAGCAGGGGGTCGATCGCCTGATTAGTTTCTGCTCTGCCCAAAATGGCGCCTGCACCCACGTCGATAATGCGAGTGCTCATGTCGGCTCGTTCCAGCAGGTGCCCCAGTTTTATAAAGCGGTGTGAGTGCTCCCGGAAGAGGGTGGTCATCAGCAGGCCATTGACCATCTGGCAGCGGGAAATAATCTGTTCCAGAAATTCGTAGCGGTGACGTCGGCCAATCGACTTTTCTGCCGTCTCCTGCGTGTAGATGAACAGTTCATTGACATGCTCCCAGGTCTCTTCGGGCAGTACATCGCGGGTGGTGCGGACATTCTCCCGAGCCGCCCTTACCGAATTGCTGATGCTCGAAGCGTTTTCCTGATCCGCAATCAGGAAGCGGAGAACGTTCTGCTCGTTAAAGACCCGATACCGCTTTGTATAAACTGGCTCTGCATCCAGCATTTGGATGAGCACCTCCCAGCCGACCTGGGTGTCACGGGGCAAGTCCATTATCAGGTGAGTATAGGCATTGGTCAGTCTGGCCGTATTCTCTGCGCGCTCCAGATAGCGGGCCATCCAGTAGAGTCGTTCGGCAACGCGGGACAGCATCGTCATCAGTTTCCCTCCACAATCCAGGTGTCTTTGCTGCCGCCGCCCTGTGAGGAGTTGACCACGAGAGAGCCTTTCGTCATGGCGACTCTTGTCAGCCCGCCCGGTGTGACCCAGGTATCTTTGCCCTGCAGGATAAAGGGGCGCAGATCCAGGTGGCGTGGCTCTACCGTGTGGTCGATATAGGTCGGCGCAGTCGATAATGACAGGGTGGGCTGAGCAATATAGTTGCGTGGATTATTTTCAATCAGCGCGGCAAACTCCCTGCGCGTCTGGGCGCTGGCATGGGGGCCAACCATGATGCCGTAACCACCTGACTCATTGGCGGGCTTTACCACCAGCTTATCGAGGTTGGCCAGCACATACTCTCGGTCTTTTTCTATCATGCACAGATAGGTTTTTACGCTATCGATCAAGGGCTCCTGTTTGAGGTAATAGCGAATCATATCGGGTACATAGGCGTAAATCACCTTGTCGTCCGCTACGCCGCTTCCCGGGGCATTGGCAATGGCAACATTCCCCGCCTTCCAGGCCCGCATGATGCCGGGAACCCCTAACATGGAGTCCTTGCGAAACGCCTCCGGATCAATGAAATCTTCATCTATGCGGCGATAGACCACATCCACTTTTACCGGCCCGTCCACGGTGCGCATATACACACAGTCGTCGTCACCGGTATGCAGATCGCTACCCTCTACCAGTTCAGCGCCCATACTTTGGGCAAGAAATGCATGTTCAAAGTAGGCGGAGTTATAGATACCGGGCGTCAGCACGGCAATGCATGGCTTTCGGGTTTCGCGGGGAGAGAGGGAAGCGAGTGTTTGATAGAGTTTTGACGGATAGTCGTCCACCGGCTGGATACTGTAGTTTTCAAACAGCTCCGGCAAAACACGTTTAGTGATCTCCCTGTTTTCGAGCATGTAGGACACACCGGAGGGCACCCGCAGATTGTCCTCCAGCACATAGAATTTTCCGTTGCTGTTGCGCACCAGATCGGAGCCGCAGATATGGGCCCATGCGCCATAACGAGGCGAAACTCCTGCGCACTGGGGTTTATAGTTGGTAGATTCCAATACAATGTCTGCAGGCATCAACTGGTCGGCGAGGATGCGCTGTTTATTATAAATATCATCGATAAAGCAGTTGAGGGCACGGGTGCGCTGTTGCAAGCCAAGACTGATCTTCGACCACTCCTTTGCCGTAATGGTTCGGGGGATGATGTCGAATGGCCAGTTTCGATCAATATTGCCGCCCTCTGTATAAACCGTGAAAGAGATGCCCATATCCCGGATCGCCAGCTCTGCCGCAGAGCGTCGCTCATTAATCTCCTCCTCTGGCAGGCGCTGCAGAAAATTGATCATACCCCGTGCGGCAGTTCTCGGATTTCCTGAACTGGTTAGCAGCTCGTCATAAAACAAGCTGGAGTTATAGCCTTGCCAGGTTTTATTCATAAATTGTCATGCACCTCCTGTTGTGGCGGATCAGCCGTCCCGAAGGCAGCCCAATTAATGACAAATTAGCAATCGCTATGCCAACAATAATTGCCGACGGAGAGAACAGGCAGCAGCTCTCTTCTGTAAAACGGTTGTCGACTGCGCCTTTATTGCGGAGCTGACACAGTCATAGTGGTGTAGCACTGCTCCGCAGTCAGGTTCGATTGCTGAGTCGCTCGGCCGCAGATTGGACGGCAATTCTTACTTGTTCGGGTGCTGTGCCCCCAATGTGGTTTCTGGCGGCGACAGAGCCTTCGAGTGTCAATACATCGAACACATCGGTTTCAATGACAGTCGAGAATTGTCTCAGCTCTTCCAATGACATATCCGAGAGGTCCTTGTTTTCAGCAATTCCAAATGCCACGGATTTGCCGACAATTTCATGTGAATCGCGGAAGGGAATGCCTTTGCGAACCAGGTAATCGGCGAGATCAGTGGCGGTTGAAAAGCCACGGCGTGCAGCTTCACGCATGGATTCCTTCTTTGGTTGAATAGCCGGGATC
>CATLZI010000025.1 GCA_950063125.1 uncultured Porticoccus sp.
TTTTAAACTGCTGTCGGAAAAACTCTCCGGTTTGTCAGTGCCCGTCCGTGTGTCGACGGGTGGACAGTCATTTCTGGAAAATATGCTCTTTACCCACCGGGGTCTCAGCGGTCCGGCCGTGTTGCAGATTTCCAGTTACTGGCGCGAGGAGCAAACGATACAGGTCGACCTGTTGCCAAATATTGATGCCCAGCAGTGGTTGCTCGAATTGAAAAAAGAACAGCCGAAGGTACTGTTACGCACGCTGTTATCCCAACCGTTGCCCCGCAAACTGGTGCGGGAGCTGGAGGAGCTTTGGTGGCCGGAACATGCTGACAGGCCATTGGCAGAGTGGCCAGATCACTTGTTGGCGTCGGTTGCAGGCAACCTGCAGGGTTGGTCGTTGAAGCCTGCGGGTACGGAGGGCTATCGGACTGCGGAAGTGACCCTGGGGGGGGTGGATACGCGCGAGATTTCTTCTAAAACCATGGAGAGTCAACGTCAGCCGGGTCTGTTTTTTGTTGGAGAGGTACTTGATGTGACCGGTCATTTGGGTGGTTTCAATTTCCAGTGGGCCTGGGCATCGGGTGCCGCTGCCGGTCGAGTTGTTTGATGTGTGTTAAAGGTATTTGAGTGATGATAGAACGTGAAGAGCTGATGCGGGAGACGGCAAAAATCCCGTGGCAGGAATTGCAGCGGTTTTTTGCCAACGGCTCCACCATTTATGTGTCGCCGGAGCTCGACCTGATCGAGGTTGCCTGGGCAATTTGCCAGGATAATAAAACCTGTGTTCAAGATTGGTTGGCGGTCGGTCAGGTGGGACAGGTGACCGATCAACAAGCGATGAAGTGGCTGGAAGGCGATGCCCGGGTCTGGTCGGTGGTGGTAAAACCCTGGGTGCTGGTGCAGCCGATTTCGGACTGACCTGTCTGGTTAGTCGCTCAGTCGGGCGCGTTGCCAGTACTCCGGGGTGATAGTCAGGGTCTGTTCGCTGTTGCCGATCCAGATGAGCCCATCCTGGAGGGTTGCCTGGAGGGTCATGTTGCGGTTCGCCAGCCCGGCCAATGCCGCAGTATTCTCTGGTGAGAGGTAACCGATCGTCAGGTTGTCAAAGCGCGCCAGATCATCCTGGATACTTTGCCACCACACGGGAGCTGTCCTGGCGCCATAGGCATAAATGATAATCTGTTCGGCCCGGTTTGAACCTTTGCGAATTCGCTTTGCGTCGGGAACCCCGACTTCGATCCACAGACCGATTTCACCATGCAGATTTTTCTGCCAGAGATCGGGTTCCGCCTCTGTGGACAACCCTTTGGTGAACTGCAGGTGCTCGCTGGCATTCAGTGCAAATGCCAGCAGCCGAATCATCATTCGTTCGTCCGTTTCTGACGGATGCCTGGCGAGGGTGAGCGAGTGGGTTTGATAATAGTTTCGGTCCAGATCCGAAACCTGCAACTCAACTTTGAAAACGGTTGCTTTCAGTGCCATTGGATGGTGCCCAATAAGAGGTCAGACGGTGGGCTGTCGTTCAGCTCGACACGCTTCAGTTCAGAACCTTACAGTTCAGCACCCTTCAGTCCGGTAACGAGTGGGCTCAAGTAATAATACCCGAGCTGCCCAATCCGCCGCCGATACCTCCGCCCATACCTCCACCGAGGCTGCCGGCGGGACCGCCGCCTCCCTGACCGGGTACAACAATTTTGGAGGCCTGGTCGCGACGCATTTCCTCAAGCTCGCGCGCAGTGCGCTCAACGGCTACCTCGGCTTCCTCACCGAATTTTTCGGCGGCTTCACCGATACTGTTGGCGTGCAACTCGAAATTGATCGGCAGGGCACCCATGGGAGTCATTACCTGTGTGGAACCCATATAGAGTACTTCGCGGCTTGCATCGGCGTCACCGTTGCGGGTGACCGGACTGAGTCGACGTATGCTGCCGATTTTCTGGTCAGTGAAAATTTCCTCAAGATAGAGTTCATCGGGGTTCATGTCTGCGTCGAATTGTTTTTGCTTGTTCATAGTGATTAATTTGGGTAGTGAAAAGAAGATAGACACCCTAACAGATATTGTTCGGAGCGTCAGGTGTCAGGCCCCTGTATGAGGCGTTTCAGGGTGCCGTAATTTGTGATTTCAGCGTCTCCACCAGAGCCATGGCGGCAGAGGACAGCGGGTAACGACGCCTTGTCAGAATGCCGATTTGGCGGGTGACGACGGGGCTGGTGAGTGGACGACACTCCGCGCCGAGTGCCCGCATCTGTTGTATGGCCAGTGATGGCACGACACTGATGCCCAGTTTGTTGGCGACCATGGAACCAATGGAGGCGAGTTGGTGTGCTTCAAATTCCACCGTCAGGGTTATGCCGCAGCTGGCGGTAATCTCATCAATCATCTGACGCATGGCCGAGGGGCGTTGCAGTGCCACAAAGGGGAATTCCTGGAGTTGTGTCCAGGTGATCTCGTCGTTCTCCAGCAGGGCATGTTTTTCCGGCATCACCACGTAAAAACTGTCTTCAAAGAGCGGCTCGAAGTGGAGATCTTCGGACTCTTCCATGTCGAAAGTAACACCGACTTCCACGCGGCCTGTGCGCACCATATCCACCACCTCTTCTGCCACCACATCCTGTACCGTGATATTGATATCCGGGTACTTACTGCGGTAGTAGTGAAGCGCTTTTGGCAGCTTGCTGATCGAGAAAGAGGCCATACTGGCGATGCTCAGTTTGCCCCGCCGCATGGCGAACAGGTTGTGCAGGTCGGTCAGCGCATTGTCCCAGTCGGCCAGCAGTCGCTGCGCCACCGGTAGAAAGGCTTCGCCCTCCGGGGTCAGCGAAAGGGTGCGGGTGGTGCGAGCCAGCAGTTTTCCGCCCACCACTTCTTCCAGATTTTTCAGGGAAATACTGAGTGCAGGCTGAGAGAGATGCAATCTTTCACCGGCTTCAGCGAAGTTGCGGGTCTGGGCAACGGTGACAAATGCCTTGAGCTGTTTTATGGTGATATCCATGGCACTCTTATATAAATTCCTTTAATCAGTTGATTAAAATTTTACGCTTGATAAATATATTTCGCTATAGGATGCTAGGAGCCGTTTTGCGCACCTCAAATTGAGGTCGCCACGGTAAATAATAATCATTGAGGAGTTTTGTTCATGGCGGGTTTCGATAAGGTTGGTAACACCTACGAAGAAGCGATGGCGGGTCTGGAAGATGGCATGACCGTGATTGCAGGCGGTTTTGGCATCTGTGGTATCCCCGAAAACCTGATCAATCAAATCAAGAAAATGGGTACCAAAGAACTCACCATTATTTCCAACAACTGTGGCATCGACGGTTTTGGTCTGGGTGTTCTGCTGGAAGATCGTCAGATCAAGAAAATGGTGTCGTCCTATGTAGGGGAAAACAAGCTGTTCGAAGAGCAGTTGCTCTCCGGCCAGCTCGAAGTGGAGCTGACCCCCCAGGGAACCCTGGCGGAAAAAATGCGCGCTGCCGGTGCGGGTATCCCGGCCTTCTACACTGCCACCGGTTATGGCACGGATATCGGCAAAGGCAAGGATGTGCGTGAGTTCAATGGTCGTAAGTACATTCTCGAAGAGTCCATCCAGGGCGACTTCTCGATTGTCAAAGCGTGGAAAGCGGACCGTTACGGCAATGCGATCTATCGCAACACCGCCATGAACTTCAATCCGATGGCGGCCACTGCGGGCAAGATCTGCGTGATGGAAGTGGAAGAGATTGTCGAACCGGGCGAACTGGATCCGATGTACATACATACCCCAGGTATCTATGTGGATCGTCTGATTCAGGGCACGTTCGAGAAACGTATCGAAAAGCGCACCGTTCGCGAAGGCTAAAAAGGAGAGACAATCATGGCACTTTCTCGTGATCAAATGGCTATCCGTGTTGCCCGCGAGCTGCAGGACGGATACTACGTAAACCTCGGCATTGGTATCCCCACCCTGGTGGCCAACCATGTGCCGGAAGGTATGGACGTGATGTTGCAGTCCGAAAACGGCCTGCTGGGCATGGGTCCATTCCCCACTGAAGACCAGGTCGACCCGGATCTGATCAACGCTGGTAAACAACTGGTGACTACAGCCAAGGGCGCCTCTATTTTCTCATCGGCAGAGTCCTTCGCCATGATCCGCGGCGGCCATGTGGATCTGACCGTGCTGGGTGCCTTTGAGGTGGATGTCAATGGCAGCATTGCCTCCTGGATGATCCCCGGCAAGCTGATCAAGGGCATGGGTGGCGCGATGGATCTGGTGGCTGGCGCCGACAACATCGTGGTGATGATGACCCATGCCGATAAATACGGTAATTCGAAGTTGCTGCCCCAGTGTACCTTGCCTCTAACCGGTGCCGGTTGTATTACCCAGGTGCTGACCGATTTGGCCTACGTGGAAATCCGGGACGGCAAGTTCCATCTGGTGGAGCGCGCTCCGGGTGTTTCTGTGGAGGAAATTGTGGAGAAGACCGCCGGTGAAATGGTGGTTCCCGACCACGTGCCGGAAATACAGTTCTGATTCTCCGGTATGATTGAAAAAGGCTCCCGCTCGGGAGCCTTTTTTATGCCCGGATACTTGTCATATCCTTTTAAGGCCGGGGACAATTCTTCAGGAGTATACTGTCTAATAAATCCAGTACATCAATTAAGGAGTGCAAGGTAATGAAAAATCTCTTGTGTACAACGGTGCTGATACTGGTTGCCAGTGGCCTCAATGCGCTGGAAATGGATAGCAGCCGTTCGACACTGAATATCACCAGCGTAAAAAATGACCGTCTTGCCGAGTTGTTTACATTTAAAAAGGTGAGTGGAACTATCGATGATGTCAGTGGAAAGGCGAGTATTGAGATTGCATTAGATAGTATTGACAGCGGCATCGAGGTTCGCGATGAGCGCATGCGCAACTATCTGTTCAATACGGAAGCACTCAAAACGGCCAGTTTTATAGCAGATGTCGATCTCAAGGCGTTGAACTCCCTGAAACCTGGTGAGCAGCGTGAGGTTGAACTGAAGGGCGAGCTGGCGCTGAATGGACACACGGTGCCCATGAGTTTCCAGACACAGGTGACGCGACTGAATAGCGGAGCGCTGAGTGTCGCCACGGTGGCGCCGGGATTTATTGATGTGACTCGCCACAAAATGGCGCCGGGGATTGAAAAGCTACGTAGTCTGGCGGGTCTGGATAATATCTCTCTGGCCGTACCGGTGACTTTTTCAGTGGTGTTTAAATAGTAGCTGAATAGTCAGGAAATAAAAAAGCCCGCAACTGCGGGTTTTTTTATGTGCGCGAACTCCCGGCGACATTTTTGTATTGGTCGGGAATAACTTAGACTGCGTGTTCCCATAGTTGGCAGAAATGCTCAATTCCGTTGCCAGTCCGCGTTCTACCCCATCGGGCTGGCATCCATCCATCGTTTGCGAGGTGACTGTATGTTGAAAGGAAAAACCGCGCTGGTGACCGGCTCCACCAGCGGTATCGGCTACGCCATGGCCGATCGACTGGCCAATGCTGGCGCCAATATCGTGCTGCACGGCCTGATGGATCCCGTCCAGGGCCAATCCCTGGCAGAAGAGTTCGAATCACGCTACGGCATTCAGTGCCTGTTCAGTGATGCGGATATCTCCTCGGCCGAGGGCAATGAGGCCCTGGTGGCAGCTTCCCTGAAAAAGTTCAGGCAGGTGGATATCCTTATCAATAATGCCGGTATCCAGCACACCGCATCAGTGGAGGATTTCCCGGTGGCGAAGTGGGATGCGATTATCGCCATTAACCTGAGCTCCGCTTTCCACACCACCCGCCTGCTGGTGCCCGGCATGCAGGAGCGCGGCTGGGGACGCATCATCAATATCGCCTCGGTGCACGGCCTGGTGGCTTCGCTACAAAAAGCGGCCTATGTGGCCGCCAAGCACGGTATTGTCGGTCTCACAAAAGTGGTGGCACTGGAGAACGCCGACAAGGGTGTCACGGCAAATGCCATTTGCCCGGGTTGGGTGGATACCGAGCTGGTGGCGGCGCAGTTCCAGGCCACGGCGGATCGCGAGGGCGTGAGCTTTGAGGAGGGCAAGCGCCGCACCATTGTCGCCAAGCAACCGGTGCCCAAGGCGACTCAGCCTTCAGCTTTGGGGGACCTGGCGGTTTTCCTCTGCTCAGATGCAGCGGCCACCATTACCGGTGCCAGCCTGCCGGTGGATGGGGGCTGGACCGCTCAATAAGGGGCGGTTGCTGTTTTCGGCGGCGGGCTGTTTTTTGGGCAGCGGCCCCGGATATGCTGTAAAATCCGCGCCTTTCTTCTGCCCGGCCATCTCTTCTTGAGCTGGCTGGGCCAATGAGCGGGTCAGATATTGTGTCAGGCAAAGTTGGATTTATTTCGTTAGGTTGTCCCAAGGCGCTGGTGGATTCCGAGCGTATCCTCACCCAGCTGCGACTGGAGGGCTACCAGGTCTCTGCCAGTTACCAGAATGCCGATGTGGTGGTGGTCAATACCTGCGGGTTTCTCGATAGCGCCAAACAGGAGTCGCTGGATGCCATAGGCGAGGCCATGGCGGAAAATGGCAGGGTTATCGTCACCGGCTGCATGGGCGGCGACGAGCAGGCCATCCGCAAAGTGCATCCGGACGTGTTGGCCGTATCGGGTCCCCATCAATACGAAGCGGTGGTGGGGGCTGTCCACCAGCATGTGCCACCCCCTGCGGATCACAATCCCTATGTGGATCTGGTGCCGAAGCAGGGTATTAAACTGACGCCGCGCCACTATTCCTACCTGAAAATTTCCGAAGGCTGTAATCATCGTTGCAGTTTCTGCATTATTCCCTCGCTGCGGGGGGACCTGGTGAGCCGTCCGATTGGCGAGGTGATGGATGAAGCAGAACGGTTGGTGAATGCCGGCACTAAAGAGTTACTGGTGATTTCGCAGGATACCAGTGCCTACGGGGTGGACATAAAATTTCGCACCGGGTTCTGGCAGGGCAAGCCGATCAAAACCCATATGCAACAGCTCTGTGAGGCATTGGGTGAACTGGGCGTCTGGGTTCGTCTGCATTATGTGTACCCCTACCCCCATGTGGATAACCTTATCCCGCTGATGTCCGAGGGACGGATTCTGCCCTATCTGGATATCCCTTTTCAGCACGCCCACCCCGATGTACTGAAGGCGATGAAGCGGCCGGCCAATGAAGAAAAGGTACTGGAGCGTATCCAGCGCTGGCGGGATCAGTGTCCGGATCTGTCCCTGCGAAGCACTTTTATCGTGGGTTTTCCCGGTGAAACCGAGCAGCAGTTTACTTACCTGCTGGATTGGTTGAAAGAAGCCCAATTGGATCGGGTTGGCTGTTTCAAATACGAAGCGGTGGATGGAGCGCCCGCCAACGCTTTGCCCGGTGCCGTACCGGAAGCAATCAAGCAGCAACGCTGGGAGCGTTTTATGGAGGCGCAACAGGCAATCAGTGCGGCGCGGTTGCAGAACAAGGTTGGCAGGACGCTCCCTGTGTTGATTGATGAGGTCGATGAGGAGGGTGCTATTGGCCGCTCCACCGCAGATGCTCCGGAAATTGACGGTAACGTGTTTCTCAATGGCGAGCAGACCTTGCAGCCCGGCGATTTGGTCAATGTCACCATTGACCAGTCGGATGAGTACGATCTCTGGGGTGAACTGGCCGATTGAGCGGTCCGGCCGCCGTCAGGCTCGATCAGGAGAATGGTAGTAAAAGAATAAAAAAGGCCAGCCTGTTCCGGCGGGCCTTTTTTGATGTAGCACGTTGTTAGTGCACGACGGTCATATTCAGTGTTGGTGGCCCTCCGGCCCATGCACATGGCCGTGGGCCAGTTCTTCTTCGGTGGCTTCCCGGACGGTCTGGATATTTACATCAAAGGTAAGATCCTTGCCTGCCAGTGGGTGGTTGCCGTCAACTGTCACGGTTTCTTCGGTGAAATCCCTGACCACGACCGAGACCTTGCCCGATTCAGTCTGTGCCTCGAAACGCATCCCGGTCTGCATGTCTTCCACTCCCTGGAATGCCTTGCGGGGAACCTCCTGTACCAGGTGATCCTGGTATTCGCCGTAGGCGTCGGCAGCGGGAACGGTGACTTTCATGGTATCGCCTTCGGTTTTGCCTTCCATCGCCTTCTCGAGACCGGGAATGATATTTTTATGGCCGTGCACGTAGGCCAAGGGTGCTGTATCGGTGGACGAATCAAGCTGAACGCCGTTCTCGTCAGTGAGGATGTAGTGAAAAAGCACGACGGCGTTCTCTGAAATATTCATGAGGATTCCTTTTGATGGGAATGAATTTTTGGATGAGGGACACATTATGAGTGAACAGGTTTGCTTTGCCAAGAAACGGCATTGTGATGACAGTTTCGACTTTTTTCGACCGGACGACAGGTATCTGGTCATGGGGCTAGCTGTAGACCTGTCTGGCAGCCCTGTTTTTTGATAAGAACCGTTTTGCGACAGCCTTTGCCTGTCGGGGCGCAGGGGAGAAGTAACCGCTTTCAGGGCCGGCTCATTGAGTCGGCTTTCGTGGCGAAATACTATCTGTAGTGTTAGATCTGGAAACAGCCACTAGATATTGTATACTCACCGACGAACAAGGATTATCGCTGGACACTTGGATGGTATGCCCCAACTGCCATTCTGCCAGCAAAATCAGGGGAATCTCTTCGCAGTGCCCCGCACGAAAAGACGGTTAAAAGCCGCTCACAGCCACATTTGTAACAAGGAAACAGCATTCTCATGTCAATAGAAGCGCTTAAAACTGCAGATGAGCCCCATGCCATCGAAATCAGACTTCAGACTGCCTCCCAGGATATCTGGGACAAGAAATATCGCCTCAAGGACAAGGGTGGTAATCCGGTAGATGCGACGATTGATGCCACCTACAGTCGAGTCGCCAAAGCACTGTCCGAGGTGGAAGAGCCGGGCAAACAGGAGCACTGGTACGAACGCTTTCTGTGGGCGTTGCGCAATGGTGCGATACCTGCTGGCCGGATTATTTCCAATGCGGGCGCGCTGGCCCATAAACCGGCAACGTCCACCATTAACTGTACGGTCTCCGGTACTGTGCAAGATTCCATGCAGGGCATTCTGGAGAAAAATCTGGAGGCGGGCCTGACACTGAAAGCTGGTTGCGGTATCGGTTATGAGTTCTCCACCTTGCGCCCCAGGGGAGCATATGTGTCAGGTGCGGGTGCCTATACCTCCGGGCCGCTGTCCTTTATGGATATCTTTGACAAGATGTGTTTCACCGTGTCCTCTGCCGGTGGTCGTCGCGGTGCACAAATGGCCACCTTCGATGTAAGCCACCCGGACGTGGTGGATTTCATTCGTGCCAAGCGGGAGGACGGTCGTTTGCGGCAGTTCAACCTGTCATTGCTGATTACCGAAGAATTTATGGAGGCGGTCAAAAGTGATGGCGACTGGTCCCTCAGCTTCCCCGTGTCTCATAAAGAGGTTGAGCAGGGCACGGTCGATCTCGCCGATGATTCTTTGCTGTGGAAGGAGTTTCCCACCACAGAAGGTTACATCGTCAATGAGGAAGGGTTGGTGGCCTGTCGCATTTATCGCACGGTCAAGGCCCGGCATATGTGGAACGTGATTATGAGTTCCACATACGATTATGCGGAGCCCGGCTTTATCCTTATCGACAAGGTAAATCGACAGAACAATAACTGGTACTGTGAAAATATCCGGGCGACCAATCCCTGTGGCGAGCAGCCTCTGCCCCCCTATGGCAGCTGCCTGCTGGGGTCGATCAACCTGACCCGGTTTGTCCTGGACCCGTTCACTGACAAAGCCCGCTTCGACTGCGAGAATTACCGTGAAGTGGTCTCCGTCTTTACCCGGATGCTCGATAATGTGGTGGAAATCAATGGGCTGCCATTGGAAGGGCAGCGCAATGAAATTGTTAGAAAGCGTCGCCACGGCATGGGCTTCCTCGGTCTCGGTTCAACCATGACCATGCTGCGGGTGCCCTATGGCAGTGAGGCGTCTCTGGCGCTGACTGAGGAGGTCTCCCGCGAGATGGCAATGGCGGGCTGGCGTACCGGTCTCGAGCTGGCCAAGGAAAAAGGCCCGGCTCCGATTATGGATGAAGAGTTTGAGGTGACCGCTGAGATGCTACGCCTGCGCCCCGACATGGTGCAGGATGGCATTGTCATCGGCGACAAGCTCAAGGGTAAGGTATTGCAGGCCCGTTACAGTCGCTATATGCAGAAAGTGGCGGAGGTTGATCCCGGCCTGGTGGAAGAAATTGCCACAGTCGGTTGCCGTTTTACTCACCACTCATCCATTGCGCCCACCGGGACTATTTCACTGTCATTGGCCAATAATGCCAGCAACGGTATAGAGCCCAGCTTTGCCCACCACTACTCCCGCAATGTGATTCGCGAGGGTAAAAAATCCAAGGAAAAAGTAGATGTCTTTTCCTACGAGTTACTGGCCTACCGGGAATTGATCAACGCCAACGCCCTGCCTTTCAGCGACAAGGAGGGAGAGAAACTGCCCGATTATTTTATCTCCAGCGAAGATGTCAAACCCCGTCAGCATGTGGATGTGCAGGCGGCCGCCCAGAAGTGGGTGGACTCCTCCATTTCCAAAACCATCAACGTGCCCACGGATTGTGACTTCGAGGATTTCAAGGATATCTATCTGTACGCCTACGAAAATGGCCTCAAAGGTTGTACCACATTCCGTTTTAATCCCGAAGCTTTCCAGGGCGTGCTGGTAAAAGAGAAAGACCTGGAAAACACCACCTACCGCTTCACGCTGGAGGATGGTTCCACGGTGGAGCTGAAGGGCAATGAGGAAGTGGAGTACGACGGTGAAACCCACAGTGCCGCCAACCTCTTCGATGCCTTGAAAGAAGGCTACTACGGCAAATTCTGATCGGAAGCATAGACATGAGTGTAAAAATTGATAAAAAAATCGTTGACTACAAGGTGGTGACACCTTCCAACGATGAAGTCATTCCCGAAGCAAAGACTGTAGCTGCAGAACTGGAGCGGGCTATTGTACAGATGCACGAAAACCTCAGTCGGCCCGAAGAGCTGCACGGTAGTACCTACAAGGTAAAGACACCGCTGTCTGACCATGCGCTCTATATCACCATCAATGACATCATATTGAATCAGGGTACCGATCATGAGCAGCGCCGTCCCTTCGAGATTTTCATCAACTCGAAGAACATGGATCAGTTCCAGTGGGTGGTGGCACTGACCCGGGTAATTTCTGCAGTGTTTCGCAAGGGGGGGGACTGCACTTTCCTGGCAGAGGAGTTGAAAGCGGTATTTGATCCGCAGGGCGGCTACTTCAAGCGCGGTGGAAAATTCATGCCATCTCTGGTGGCCGAGATTGGCGAAGCGATTGAGTCCCATCTGACCAAAATCGGCATGATGCAGGCGCCCAATCTGGGAGAGCATCAGATGGCGATTCTGGCAGAGAAGCGTGCCGAATACGACGCGGCCAGTAGTTACACTGCCCCCGAAGGGAAGCAGAGCAATCCCTTTCCCGAAAGCGCCCAGCTCTGTCATAAGTGTATGACCAAGGCGGTCATTCTGATGGACGGTTGTATGACCTGTCTGAACTGCGGTGATTCAAAATGTGGTTAGCCAACATTATTGATGCTTAAAAGTGCCGAAACGGGAACGGCCATTGCCGGGGTTATCCCCGGCTTTTTTTACCCAGTGCTTTATCGAGGGGTTCTGGACAGGCCGGTGACAGCCGAACAGACCATGCTGACGACCTGCTCAACACTCGCGTCCGCACAGTGAATGGTGGCATCTGCGTATTCGCGATAAAGTGTGTCCCGCTCCGTATAAAGTGCAGCAAAACTCTGTTCCGGGCGGCGTGCAATGCCCCGCGTTTCATAATCGTGGATGCGCTGGCGCAGTGTCTGCAGGGGTGTTTCAAGGTAGACAATGATGCCGTTTTGTTGCAGGTGTGACATGCCTGCCTTGCTATAGACGGCGCTGCCCCCGGTGGCGATCACCAGGTTGTGCCCATCAATTGCCTGTAACGCCGAGGCCTCGCATTCTCTCAGGTACAGATAGCCTTTCTCGTCCATCAGTTGTTGCAGTGTTTTGCCCTCGCGAATCTGCAGTAAAATATCGGTGTCGACGAAGTTTTTGCCCAGTTTCTTGGCCAGAAGCAGACCGACCGTGCTTTTTCCGGCCCCGGGCATTCCGATCAAAACGATATTGTTTTTCATGGTGGTATTCCTTGTCTAGGCAGCCTGGTGCAGCCTGGTTTAAAGCGAGGCCTTGACGAAATCCATCAGCCGGGTGATCGCCTCACCGGATTCGCTGCTCTGTTCAATCAGGCTGATGCCCACTTTGCCCAGTCTGGGCAGTTTTTCTGTGGGCTTCAGAACCCGGAGGTTCTCCGGCACTGTGCTTCTCGCCAATACCGTAACCCCCAGCCCCTCGTTGATAGCAGACTGGATGCCAGTTAAATCGGGAATCGTGTAAACCACACGCCAGTCGCGATGATTTTCCCGAAGCCGCTCAATGCCACGTTTGCGATAAATACAACCTTCCGGCGCCACAATTAACGGCAGTGGTATTTGCAGATGGGCGTCGTGGTCGGAGCCGGTGACCCAGACCAGTTCGTCCTCCTTGACCAGGTTGTGGCCTGCCATCACTGGGTCGTCGTGCAGGGCCAGAATCAGGTCATAGCGGCGGCGCTCCGGTTCGGAGAGCAACTGCTTGCTGAGTGCGCAGGTGACTTCCAGGGTGACATTCGGGTAGGCCTGGGTAAAGCGTCCGACAATTTTCGGCAACAGTGTGGTGGCGAACTCACTGGGGATGCCGAAATGAATCTTGCCGCTTACAGAATGCTTGGTGAACTGGGCGACGGCCTCGTCATTCAGTGTCAGTATCTGTCGCGCGTAGCGAAACATCAGCTGGCCGGCCCGGCTTAATTCCAGCTGGTGTCCGCTGCGGACCAGCAGGGTTTGCCCCAGCAATTGCTCCAGCCGCTTAATCTGCAGGCTGACAGCGGGCTGGGAGCGCCCGAGCCAGTCTGCCGCAGCGGTAAAGCCGCCCAGTTCTGTAACGGTGACAAAGGTACGGAGCAGGTCTGTTGGCAGGTTTTTCATCGCGCCTACATTAACAAATGAAATGAAACAATTTTAACTATTAATTTTACCAATTTTTTGCAGGCCGATAACATGGCTTTTTTGAAACGCTCCATTCACCGGTGGAATCTATGACGACTGAACAAAGCCCAGACTTGAAAGCGACACCGCTTAAAACCCTGCACCAGGAATTGGGTGCCCGGATGGTACCCTTTGCCGGTTATGACATGCCGGTCCAGTACCCGGCGGGCATTATGGCTGAACATCTCCATACCCGCGCCCAGGCCGGCCTTTTTGATGTCTCCCATATGGGGCAGGTGGTGATCAGCGGCGCCGGCGTGGCCGCTGCACTGGAAAAGCTGGTGCCTGTAGACCTGGAGCAACTGGCTATCAACCGGCAAACCTATGCGCTATTTACCAATGCGCAGGGCGGTATCCTGGATGATTTGATGATCGCCCGCTGGGCGGAGGACCGCTTCTTTTTGGTGGTGAATGCCGCCTGTAAGGAACAGGATCTCGCCTATCTGGAAGGCGCCCTGTCCGGTTTTGAGATTGAATATCTGGAAGACCGTGCACTATTGGCCCTGCAGGGACCGGCTGCCGTCGATGTGATGGCAAAGCTGGCCCCGGAACTGTGTGAGTTGGTCTTTATGAGTGGTTGCCGGGCTACTCTCGCCGGGGCCGATTGCTTTGTTACCCGCTCCGGTTATACCGGAGAGGACGGCTTCGAAATTTCTGTCCCTGCAGATGCTGCGGATGCACTGGCCAGAATGCTGCTGTCGTTTGATCAGGTCCAGCCAGTCGGACTGGGTGCTCGCGACTCGCTGCGGCTGGAGGCCGGACTGTGCCTCTACGGTCACGATCTGGACACCACTACCACCCCGGTTCAAGCAGGACTGCTGTGGAGTATCAGCAAGTCCCGTCGCCCGGACGGTCAAAAGGCGGGCGGTTTCCCCGGTGCCGAGGTGATTTTTAACGAAATGCAGCAGGGTGCGGCCCGTCGCCGGGTTGGCTTGCAGATTGAGGGTCGTGCGCCGGTGAGAGAAGGAGCTGTGCTGGTTGATGAAGCGGGTCAGCAGGTCGGGGTGGTCACCAGCGG